>DATBKR010000017.1:0-2508 GCA_036555805.1 Hyphomicrobiaceae bacterium
GCCGCCATGGTCTCCACCGCGCGCTGGGCATCGAGCACCTCGCCCGCGCCGACCCCGGTCAGGTCGAGCTGGATGGCCAGCGCCTCGGCGAACAGGCGCGGATTGCCCTGCGCCACGCGCGCCCCGCCGCCCCGGCCCATCCTGATCTCCGCGATTCCCAGCGCCTGCAGGGTCCGCAAGGCGTCCCGCGCGACGATGCGGCTGACGCCGAAGCGCGCCGCCAGTTCCTTCTCCGTGCCCAGGAAATGACCCGGCCGCAGGCGCCTCGCGAGCAGGGCCCGGCGGACATCGGCCACGATCTGCGCCGACAGCGACGAGGTACGTCCCGCAAGATATTGGCCCTCGCCGGCGCTCGTGCGGTCGTGGCTCGTCAGCATGGCCGTTTCTGCCAGCGTCCCAGAAAGATAGTAAAGATGATATCTTTAAGCCGCCGCACTGGCAAGCACGTTCAGCCTCGCCGCGGCTGATTCCGCTCGAGGGGTGGGAGGAGGAGCAGGGGTTCGCGGCTGCACCCGCGGTGACCTGCGACCTTAACAGTGCGGGCGCACGAACGCCCTGCTCGGCCGTGTCCGGGTCTGCCTGGGCGCTTGGTCAGGCCGGTCCACCGACCCAGGCCGTTGCCGGACGAGCGGCTTGGCCGCGTCCGAGCCCCCGCGTTGGCGCTTGGATGGTCTGTCCACCGACCAGGCGAGGATTCCGGACCGCAGCCCCCGGCTCCTGTGCTGGGAGGCGGCTCCAGGATCACCGCGCTTCCCATCTCCGGGGCAGGAGCATCACAGCACATCTGCCGCCTCCCGTCATCATCCGCCTGGATACATTATGAACCCGGAAACTCATCCCCGCTCCGGAATCTTGTGCCTCATCGAAATTTCGAGTGGATGCCGCAGCATCGCGCGAAGGCTGATCGGAGCGCTGCTCGTATTTGCCGCGCATCGCTCCATCGGGGATGCACAGGTGCTTTGTCCTATCCTTTCGTTCGGCCCCGGCGGAGCCATCCTTCCGTCCCGGCCGCCCATTTTGGGCGCTGCCGCGCGCAGCGGCCGTCAAGGATGCGCGAAGCGCGCCGAAGGCTTGTCCTTGACGGCCGCGAGCACGGCGGCACCATTGAGGCGAACGGGGCGAAGGAGGGGGCAGGATGATGGGTTGCGCCGAGCGTGATGCCCGGACCGGACAACGCTACCGCCGCCGTCCGCCCTATCCCCGCCTCCCTCGCGTCGCGGTACGCTCCAGCCATGCCACTCGATCCCCTGCACGGCTTGCACCCCTCCCCCCAGGCCCGCTGCGTCTTCGCCTGCCTGCACCAGCGCGGCGGTTCGATGCGCCTCGGCCCGCTGCTGCGCCGCCTCGGCAGGGACCGGCGCGTCATTGTCGACGCTCTCAACGAGCTCCGCGAGCGCTACTGGATCACCGTCGTCTGGCGCAAGGCCGCGCCCGGCACGGCGGACGAGGATTCCCGCCCGCTCACCGACATCTACCGCCTGTGCACCACACCCTTCGGCCGCCGCAAATACCGCTCCACCTGGCCGCTCGATTGATGGCGCCTCGCCGCGCCAGCGATGGACTCCCTCTCCCCG
Source organism: Hyphomicrobiaceae bacterium (assembly GCA_036555805.1). Taxonomy (GTDB): domain Bacteria; phylum Pseudomonadota; class Alphaproteobacteria; order Rhizobiales; family Hyphomicrobiaceae; genus AWTP1-13. The sequence continues at coordinate 1,575 of DATBKR010000017.1, forward strand.
CGCCTCGCCGCGCCTGCCGCAGACGCCAAACGCGCGGGGAGAGGGCTGGGGTGAGGGGCAGTCGCATACTCCGAGATCAGAGTCAGCAGCTGTGCCGGGCGGGCGCGAATTCCATGGCGCCGGCCGGCGGGACTGCTACTTTCCACCCCGATCCGAACCGGACGGCACTGAGAGGCGGCTCATGGACCTCCAGCTTCAGGGCAAGGGCGCGCTCGTCACGGGGGCGAGCGCCGGCATCGGGCGCGGCATCGCGCTGGCTCTGGCGCGCGAGGGCGTGCGGCTGGCCTTGGCGGCGCGGCGCGGGGACCTGCTCGAAGGCCTTGCCGCCGAGATCGCCGCCGGCGGCGGCGCCGCTCCCGTCCCGATCGTCGAGGACCTGCTGTCCGAAGGCGCGCCGGATCGCATCGCTGCGGCGGCGCTGCAGGGGCTCGGGGCGGTCGATATCCTCGTCAACAACGCCGGCGGCAGCCGGCCGTTCAAGATGGATGCCAGCGAGGCGCAGTGGGAGGAGGCGCTCACCCTCAACTTCACGCGCCAGCGCCAGCTTGCGCACCGCCTCCTCGACCAGATGATCGCCCGCAAGTGGGGCCGCATCGTCAACATCACCGGCAAGTCGGAGCCGGAAGGCATCAACGGTGCGTTCTGCGCCAAGGCGGCCGTGCACTCCTGGGCCAAGGGCCTCTCGCGCGAGGTCGGCCGGCATGGCATCACCGTCAACTGCGTGCCCCCTGGCCGCATCATGTCCGAGCAGATCGCCCGCAACTACACCCCCGAGTACCGCCAGTGGCAGGCCGAGCACGAGATCCCCGTCGGCCGCTACGGCGACCCCGCCGACATCGCCAGTCTCGTGTGCTTCCTGGCCTCGCCGCTGGCGGGGTACATCACCGGCACGGTGATCCCGGTGGACGGGGGGCTCAGGCGGTATCAGTTCTGA
>DATBKR010000018.1:0-13931 GCA_036555805.1 Hyphomicrobiaceae bacterium
CCCTCTCCGCCCTCATCGCCGTCAACGGCAACGTCATGAACGCGGACATCCACCGCACGCCGGTCGTCGTGCCTCCGAGCCCCTGAATTGGGCAGCGCGGACCCCGTCCCAATTGAGCCGCGATCGAAGACCACCCTCATAACGCATGCTCTCCGTGCTTCGATGGCCACCGAGCCGAGGGAACCGCTTTCGCCGAAGCGGGTTCCGAGCGTGATGCCAATGTCGCGACGCAGTGCAGGACTGCTGCTTTACCGGCGCCGGGAGGGCGGCGTCGAGGTGCTGCTGGTGCATCCGGGCGGACCGTTCTGGGTCGACAAGGACGACGGCGTCTGGAGCATCCCCAAGGGCGAATACGCGGCCGACGAGGACCCGCTGGCCGCGGCCCGGCGCGAGTTCGCGGAGGAGACGGGAGCGAGGCCGGAAGGCGAGGCCGTGGCGCTGGGCGCGTTCCGGCAGTCATCGGCCAAGACCGTGGATGCCTGGGCCGTGGAGGGCAACTTCGACCCCGCCACCCTCAGGAGCAACACCTTCACCCTGGAGTGGCCGCCGCGCTCCGGCAAGACGCGCGAGGTGCCCGAAGTGGACCGCGCTGCCTGGTTCGCGCCGGAGGTGGCCGCGCGCAAGCTCCTCAAAGGCCAGCGCCCGATCCTGGAGGCGCTGCTGCGGCGGCTGGCTCAGGACAAACAACGGCAAGTCTGGTAGACGTCGCCCTCTCCAGTGGCGCCATGCCCGCGAAGGCGGGCACCCAGAGTCACCGCTCTACAGGAGTTCGCCAGTTGCATGTGGTAGACGCCAGACGCGATACTCTGCTGCGAGCGCACGCGTGTTAGGAGGTGTACTGTTCCCGCCTTCGCGGGAATGACGTAGTGATGAGGGAATGCGCTCAAGCCGAGTTCTCCCCCGCGGAGCGAAACGATGGCCAAGACGCTGGCGGAGCGGTTCCGCATCGAGCCCGGCAGGCGTGTCGAACTTGCCAGGCTTGACCCGGCGGATGCCTCGGCCTTTCCGGACCGCGGCGAGGCGGAGGTACAGAGCAAGGCCGACGGCAAGGCCATCAACGAGTGGCAGGACAGGCTGTTCGCCGAAGGCGGGCGGGCCCTCCTGGTGATCCTCCAGGGCACCGATACCTCGGGCAAGGACGGCACCATCCGCCATGTGTTCAACGAGACGGGCCCGCTGGGCGTGACGGTCACCTCGTTCCGGCGGCCGAGCGAGGAAGAGCTGGCGCACGACTTCCTGTGGCGCGTGCATCTCGCCTGCCCGCGACGGGGGTGCATCGGCATCTTCAACCGCTCGCACTACGAGGACGTGCTGGTGGGGCGCGTGCGCAAGCTGGCGCCGGGGGAGGAGATCGAGCGGCGCTACGATGCGATCAACGCATTCGAGCGGATGCTGACGGAGAACGGCACCACCATCCTCAAGCTCATGCTGCACATCTCCAGGAAGGAGCAGGGCAAGCGCCTGCGGGACCGGCTCGACGAGCCCCAGAGCCGCTGGAAGTTCGACCCGCGCGACCTCGAGGACCGCAAGCTGTGGGACGAGTATCGGGCCGCCTACGAGATGATGCTGCAGAAGTGCTCCACGCGCTGGGCTCCGTGGCACGTGATCCCCGCCGACCGCAAGTGGGCGCGCAACGCCGCCATCGCGGCAATCGTGCGCGAGACCCTGGAGGCCATGAACCCGCAGTACCCGGTGCCGGCCTGGGACCAGAGGGACTTCAAGGTGGAGTGAGGGGCTTCAGGCTGGATAGACGCGCAGCCCTTCACGTGTGCATCAGGATCCAATTGCTTGAGAAGCGCGGGACGTGATGGCATGATGGCGCCATCATGAACGCCCGCACCCAGATCACAATGGACCCCGAGATGCAGCGCCGCGCGCACGCCAGAGCGGCAGCATTGGGCATCTCCTTTGCCGAGTACGTCCGGCGCCTGGTGCAGCAGGACCTCGGCGAAGATCCGCCAAGGACGAACATATCCGTCATCTTCGACCTGGTCACAGAGGGAGAGCCTACGGATATCGCGCGCGACAAGGACCGCCTGATCGGGGATGCGGTCTGGGAGGAATATCTAGCGGAGACCGGCCAAAAGCCAAGGCGTCCGAGGCGCGGAGAGTGACGGCATTCGTCGACAGCTCCATGTGGTTCGCCTCGGTCTTCGCCAGGGATCGCCACAATCAGCGGGCCAAGGCGATCCTCGCGTCGAAAGAAGCCTTCGTGACCACGGATGCGGTTGTGGTCGAGACGTGGCTTCTCCTGGCGCGACGTTTCCAATACATGGCCGCAGAGCGTTTCTGGGCCGGCATCCGCAAGAGCGCGGTGGCGATCGAGACTGTGCTGCCGCCTGACTACGATGCCGCCTGGCAGATTGGGGTGGTCTTCGCCCACCAGAAGTTCTCGATCGTCGACCGCACGAGCTTTGTGGTGATGCAGCGGCTGGGGCTCAGCCGCGTGGCGAGCTTCGACGACGACTTCGCAATCTACCGCTACGGCCGCAACCGCGACCGCGCATTTGAAGTGCTGCGCTGAGAAACTGCCATGTCCTCTTCCCTCGACCTTTCCGCCATCCGCCCCGGCCTCGCGGGCGCCGCCGAGCTGACCGTGGCGCCGGAGCATACGGCGCCGCGCATCGGGTCGGGCGAGATCGCGGTGCTGGCGACGCCGGTGATGATCAACCTGATCGAGGCCGCGGCGCTGGCCGCGGTGGAGCACCTCTTGCCGCCCGGCTATCAGAGCCTCGGCATCCACCTCGACGTGCGCCATACGGCGGCGACGCCGGTGGGCCTGCGCGTGGCCGCCGCCGCCGAGGTGATAGCCGTGGAGCGCCGCACCGTCACGTTCCGCGTGGAGGCGCGCGACGAGCGCGAGGTGATCGGCGGCGGCACGCACAGCCGCGTGGTGGTCAACGTGGCGCGGTTCGATCAGCGGGTGCAGAGGAAGCTGGGTGGAACTTAGCTGGCAGAAGAAGACCGTTGAGCCTGAGATACCGGTAGGCAAGCTTTTCTGAGGCGCTATTCGGCATGCCCCAACCCCCGCAGGTTGGCCGCAATGGCCGCATCGGAGGCGCGCTCTCTCCGCCTGCTGCTTCCGCAGCGTCGCGGTGTTCACCGCCTGGTACTCGTCCGGGCCCTCGGGTGGGCACTCTCCTCCTTCAGCGCCTCTGACCCGGCGTGCTTGGCCTCGAAGGCATCCGAGATGTACTTGAGGAAAATCAGCCCGGGCACGACGTGCCTGTACTCGGCCGCGTCCATGTCGTTACGCAGCGCGTCGGCTGCGGCCCACAGCGTCGCCTCGAAGCGGAGCTTGGCGCCGTTTCCGTTTCCGTTCCCGTTGGCCTCTTGGCTTGCTGCCTGTTGTGCTTGGGCCGCCCCGTGCCAGCGCCCCGCCCCCGATTCGCCCCGAGTGTCGGCATTTCTGGCGAGAACTGGGGAAACCGCAACGCCCAGGGGGCCAGGAGGGCTGAGGTGGGCTGAGGCACGCCCAGGTGCCACACCATTGACTGCGGACATTCGCTATGGCTTTGGCTGGACGGTGCGATGGTCAGATCAGCGGATGCGCTGGACGAGGAGCGGGGGAGTGCGTAGGAGTGCCGGAACGCTCAAGACGCGCCGTTCTCGTTCCGATCGTTCCTCAGGCGTTTACTCAAGCCAGGTTGATAAGGAACGTCAAGAGTCCTAAGTGGATGATATTTCGTGCAAATGCCGGCTTAGCTCAGCGGTAGAGCAGCGGTTTTGTAAACCGAAGGTCGGGGGTTCAATCCCCTCAGCCGGCACCAATCAGATCAAGCATTAAGAGGCCGTTCGGCTGCTTTTCAGCCAGTGCGTGCCTCCGCTCAGCTCCGAATCCGGTGCTTGCGCCGGAACGCGTCCACCGCGGCGGTCTTGAGGCCGGCCCTCTCGATGGGGCCTATCGCGGCAAGCCTCAGCACGATGGTGGCGAGGCTGAGCCGGGCCGCTTCGACCGCACTTGCACGGGCGCTCACGTCCGCGGCGACCTCGTCCCAGGCATCGTCGAACGCCTCGAAGATCACCTTCAACGCGTTGGGCGCAAACGCTGCGCCACCGATGAGTTGGCGAGCGTCCACGCGCGCCGTCCCCCGCTGGTCCCCACAGCAAAGCTCCCGCTTGGCGCGATGCTTGTCAATCTTTCCGTGGGACGGGGTGGCTGCGGGGCTCCTGTGCATCTCCGGCAGCGCAGCGCTCCAGCGAGGGCGGCAGCCGGCGCACGAGGCGCGCCGGAATATCCGAGGCGCCCGGGGCGGGCACATCGTGACGTCACTCGCGGTTGCGAAAGCTGCCCGATCAAACCCAGGGCAGCCGGACCTGCCAACGTTAACCTAGAAACTGCGCAGGGGCTGTTTCGATGCCGGGTCTCGACGAGGATTCCGGATAGCTCCAATCGGGGCGGGCACTACAGCTGCAAGCAAGTCATGGTCCGATCGTTACTGGCGTTTCGTTGCGTCATGCTCGCTGCTGCGCTCGGCGCAATGCTGGGAGCGCTGTTGATGTTTTGGCTCGGCGGAACGGAGCTTGCCGGCGCAGCGAGATCCCTGATCGTGCTGGAACGCGGCAGGAGCGTCGCGACCTACGTCATGCACGCGACCGACGCTATCCTCTTCGGCGTTGTCCTCATCATTTTCGCCTATGCCATCGCATTCGGGTTTGTCATCGACCTTTCCCTCGAAGCCCGACAAGGGCTGCCGGCATGGATGCACGTGGAGAGTGTAAGCCACTTGAAGCAGGCGCTCATCGAGGTGATCCTGGTCTACATGGTTGTCGACGTTGCAACGGATTGGGCGGAAGCCGAAGGACACCTTGAGTGGTCGTCTTTGGTAAAGCCGGTGTCGATCATTCTGATCGCAGGGGCCTTGCGGTTGCTCAACCGGCCAGGTGACGGCGCAGTGCGCTCCCCTTGACGCGGCGTACGCTCCGCAAGATGGCGGCCTGCCATGGCGACCTCGACACGCTCGCTGCAGCAGCCTGGGAGCAAAGGCGGTCGCTCCTCCCGAGCCGAAGGGAGTGATCAGTGCGTCAGCGGCAGGCCAGGTCGGGGCGGTTCAAAGCCTCACCGGCGCCAGCGCTACATCCGCCGCGCGCGCTCCGCGTCCAGCTCGTTGCGCCGCTTGCCCCATGCGGATGTTTGAATCTCCGAATAGAGCTCGGCGCCAGCTGTCCGCTCTACGTCCGCGCCCGAATGGTGGAGGAAGCTCAGGGCCCTCCGCCAAAGGTAGACACGATAGGCATGACGCAAGGCGTCGTCGCGGCCGAGCGCGTCGAGCACGTCGTCACACAAACCACGATAGAAGGTCATGGGTCACCCCTCCTCAGGACCGGTGCCCTGCTCGCCCATAGCTGCTGCGGTCGCGCCGATACATCGGTAAAACACCCCGATTCTGCGGGGAAATACTCGACCCGTGCATAAGAGCCAATGCTCAAGGCGCGAGCCGTTCCCGGACATGTCCGGCTCCGCAGACACCACCGGCGTGGCGCGCAACAAATCCCCGCGTCGGGGGGACTTGCGGAGCGATCCGCCCAAGTCAGGTGCGTGGTGCCAAGTCAGGTGCGTGGTGCAATGCAGGATGGCGCCGCTGGGAGTCAGCGCTTCGGCCTTACTGCAGGCTCCAGTAGATGTCGGGGGAGGTGCCAGTCTCGGACAGGCCGCGCGCCTTGGCGGTGAGCTTCAGGCGCAAGAGCGAGCCGATGTCCCTGAGAACCGCAGCGCTGTCCGTCAGGTACGAATGTCCGAAGTCGCGCATGACCAGCGCCGCCTTGCTGGCGTCGATGGTCTCGAGCCCAGGATACACGAACACGCCCCCTGCGGTCTCGCCCACGCGCCGGTAGCCGTTGACGGCCTTGGACGCGATCAGCGCCAGGTCCGAGGACGACGCGTAGACGGTGGTCTGCGTGCCCCGCATCTCGGCGAGCCTGGGCGCGATGCGGGTGCGGAAGATCTCCGCGTTGATGTCCGGCGCCGCCAGCAGGAGCTCACTGATGCGCGCGGTTGCCCTGCCCCTCTCCGCGCGCGCCTTCAGCACCTCGCTGACGATGCGGCTGCCCATGCTGTGGGCGATGACGTACATCTCGCCGGCGGACAGCTCGGAGAGGTCGTCCAACACCTGGTTGAAGGCGTCCTGCGACAGCTCCGCCGTCTCGCCGTCGCGCAAGTAGCTCGTCACCTGTCCCATGGATGGCCAGCTGAAGAAGAACGGCACGCCCGGGAAGTCGAGGTCGTAGGCGAGCTGCGCCGTGCGCATCGCCGTCTCGGCGAAGTTCGTGTTGTAGCCGTGCACGAAGACCAGGATCGCCTTGGACGCCGACCCCTCCAGCGCCTTCGCCATCTGCCAGCGCGCCTCGTCGGTCTTGAGGGGCGTCACCGACTTCAGCACGAAATGCTTCTTCGGGTCGGGCCGCAGCTGCAGCTTCCAGATGCTCGGCTGTTCGAGCCGGCCCGACGTGTGGGCGGCCGGTATGGAGACCAGCGCGCGGCCGTAGGTAAGCGCCGCCGGCTTGGTGCCGTAGAACCTGGCGGGCTCGCCGCTGCCCGACCGCCCGCGGTTGGTCGCGTAGTAGGTGACGACCTCGATTGCGCCGGCGGGGCCGTCGGGGCGGCTGCCCACCACGCCCCGTGGCCCGGCCCGCGCGGGGGCCGGCGGCGGCACGGGCGGCGCGGCAGCCGTGTCGACCGTGTTCCTGTCGACGCCGTCCGGCAGCGGCTTCGGCATGCGGGTCTTGGGTCCGCGGGTGCGGGCGGCGGATACGGCCTCGGGGGCCGCGCGCGGGGCCGGCACTGCCTCCGTGTGTGCGATGTCGCGCTGGGCCGGTGCTGGTGGCTCGGCGCGCGCAGCCTCCTGCCGCAGCCGCAGGCAGTGGATGCGGACCAGCACGTCCAGCAGCGCTGCCTGGGTTTTGTTGATCGCTTGGGTCCTGGTGGGCGCTTTCTGCCCGGTCTCATTCGCGCCGGGCGCCGCGGTGGGGCTGCGGCGCGCCGCGCGCGCCACGGCCAGCCGGCGTTCCAGCACCGCCTTGCGCTTCTCCAGCGCCGGCAGCGCCTCCCCGGCCTTGACCCCGCACGGTCCGGATACGGCGGGCTCCGGCGAGGACTGGCCGCGGGCGATGGCCGCTGCGCCGCCTAGGACGGCCAGCGAGAGCAAGATCCGCGCGAGCATGACGTGTCCCCTCCCCTGCGGCCGAAGGCTGCTCTCAGGGGCGCGAGGCTAAAGGAGCGGTCCAGCTTGCGTCAATGCAATGGCGCCGTGCCGGAGCCACGCCGACGCGTCTGCTGGGCAGCACAGTTCCGCCCGTCCAATGCGAACGCCGGTAGCGCCAGGCGAGGCTGAGGGGATCGGACGGCCTCCGTTCCTCGTTTGTTCGATAGCGGCTGCCGTGAGCCCAGGAGACGGCAGGACGGACCGCGGCGACGGCCGCTGCCGACCGGCGGCGCCTGTGGGCGGCTCGCCCCGATCCGGCCCTGCACGACGTTGAGATATGAGATAAGGTGTGCTTCAACAACGCCCTTATGCGCCGGGAGGCACGCCCAGCATGCGGCTCACCAAGTCCACCAGCCACGCGATCCGGATCCTGATCGACTGCGCGCGCGCCGGCGACCAGCTGATCAAGGTGGCAGAGCTCTCGGAGCGGCTGGAGATCACGCAGCAGAACGTGTTCAAGATCGTCAACCTGCTGGCCCGGGCCGGACTCATCGAGGCCATGCGCGGCCGCCACGGCGGGGTTAAGCTCGCCCGCCCGGCCGAGCAGATCCGCATCGGCGACGTCGTACGCGCCTCCGAGGTTACTCTCGTGGCCATCGAGGAAGGGGCCGCGGCGGGTGCGCGCGGGCGTGGCCACGGCGTGAACCGGGTGCTCGACGACGCGCTCGAAGCCTTCATCGACGTGCTCGACCGGCACACCATCGCCGACATGGTCCGCAGCCAGGCGTCGGCCGCGGCGCCGCCGCGGGGCAGGGCGGGCACGCCGGCGCGCGCGGCGGGCATGGCAGGCAGCCGTACTCGGCGTTCGCTTCATCACGGCGGTTGAGCCGCTGAGACACGTCAGCGCAATCGGCCGATACGCGACGCCGACGGACAGGCGCCGCGGCGTTGAAATCGCACGTCTAATTCGCTCCCTGTATTTGGACGAATTCTAATCCAGCCCAATCCGGAATTTTACAGATTCTAATGTTCGATCAGGACCTTGACAGATCTCGCGGCGTGGCAAAATTGTGCCGTAGCGGCGTCGGCAGAGGTCGGCCGCGCACGCGCTCGCGGGGGCTTTCCCCCAAGTCTGGAGAAGCTGCCGAGATGCCTCGTCCGGTCCCATCGCACCGCGCCCCGCGCGCTCGACATTCTCTCCCGCGTTGTCCGGCAGGCTGGAGCCGATGAGGCGCATTCATACGAGCCCTGCCAGCCCCACCGACGGCGACGCGCTTGCACCGGCGATTCCGCACTTTGCGGGGCCTGAGCGTCTCGTGGGGTTTGGCTTCCGCCTCTGGCTCAACGGCTTCAGGACCGGTGACATCTCCAGCTGGGAGCAGGCGTGGTCCGCATACGCGGGCACCATCGGCGCCGCCGCCGCCAGGACCGCGGTGGGCCAACTCTCCTGCTGGGTGCGCGCCGTCGATTGCTACGCCCAGCGCGAACTGGTGACGGCCCCGAACGACTGCGCGCGCTTCTGCCACGACGAGCGCGTGGCCATCGCCATGATCGCCGCCTGCCAGCATCACGTGTGCCCGGCGATGCGGGCCTGCGCCTTCGCCCTGCTCGGCTGCTCCATGATCGAGGAGGTGGTGGAAGTGGCCGAGGACTTCGCCCAGGCCATGCGCGAGGCGCAGCAGGTCCTGTCGCCGGCCTCCGCGCAGACGGCATCGCTCCTGCTCATGCCGCCGGCATCGGTTTTGAGCCAGTGACGGACCCAGGGGGACGCCAGCCGTGATCGTTTGCTCGTGCGCGGTGATCTCGGATGCCGAAATCGAACAGGCTCTGGTGGAAATCCTGAGCCTGCCAGACGCGCCGCTCCCCACCCCGGGCGTCGTGTACAGGCACCTTCAGAAGAAGATGGTGTGCTGTGGCTGCGCGCCGCTGGCGGTCAGCACGATCTACCAGAAGATCGACGACCTGGCCCGGAAGGGCCTGGCCTGCCCCTACGCCTGCGAGTCCGCCCAGGGTCGGCTCCTGGAGCGGGCGCGCGACACGCACGCCCTGCGCCTGATTGAGAGCACGCACGGGTGCAGCGGGCGCCGGCGCACCGCCGCCACGCACGCCGCGGCACCTTCCGAGACATCGTCTGCAGCATGATCCGACTTCCCGCTCGCGCGGGATGGCCGGGCCCCGGGGCAACGCAATCCTCACGACGAGAGGCATTTGTCTTGGGCCGCCGCGCTCGGGACGGTTTACCACACGATCCTTGCGACCTGAGCTGTGGGGGCTGTCGGGGGCTGTGGGCGGGTTTACCGCGGGAACCATTATATGGGATTATTCTAATTTTAGGCTGGATCGAGTCGCAGGCAGCAGCTGGAGAGCGCCATGAAGGGCAATAAAGAGGTTATCGACATTCTCAACGAGGCGCTGAAGCACGAGCTCGGAGCCGTCAATCAATACTGGCTGCACTACCGCATGCTAGACAACTGGGGCTTCACCAGGCTCGGCAAGAAGGAGCGCAAGGAGTCCATCGAGGAGATGGAGCACGCCGACAAGCTGGTGAACCGCATCCTGTTCCTGGAGGGCATGCCCAACCTCCAGTACGTCGCGCCGCTCATGATCGGCCAGCACATCAAGGAGGTGCTGGAGTGCGACCTTAAGATCGAATACATCGCGCGCGACCTTTACGTGAAGGGCCGCGACCTGTGCCGGAGCAAGGAGGACCTCGTCTCCATGCACCTCTTCGAGGAGCTGCTGCGGGACGAGGAGGGTCACATTGACTTCCTGGAGACGCAGCTCGACCTCCTCGACAAGATCGGGGTGCAGAACTACGGGCAGCTCCAGGCCGATCCCGCCAACAAGGTCGAAGGCGAGGCGGAGTAGGTCATCTCCGCGACCGCGAAGGACCTGGGCGACCTCATCGCCGGCCTCGGGGGGTTCTCCAGCCTAGGCCTTCCGCCGATCGACCGACGCCGCACGCTACCCCGCGGCCCTCAACGGCTGACGCGGGTAGGTGTGCGCGACACAGGCCAAGGCTCGTTCGCCCTGCAGCTTGGGGCCCGCCAGCCTGATGTAGCCGGCTTTGTACAGCCTGACGCCGATGACGAGCGCGGCGGCGGCCAGGATGAAAACGACGGCAACACGGGTTGTGATATCGAACCGGCCGTCGGGATCAGTCAGCCCCAGCGCCAGCGGGCAGGCGAAGCAGATCGGCGGTGACCCGATCAACGAGACCAGGAACCAGCCGAGGCCGCTGCGTTGGAAGACCCTGGCCAGCAGTCCTACGGCACCCGCCATGAGCACCCAGACCATCACGATTCCGAGGACGACCGTCATTGATACTCCCCCCAGTGTCCTCTGTCCGGCCGCGCAGAAGCAATGAGGCATGCTCGCGGGCCGTGCTAAAATAACCGATTGGCAAAGCCTCCGATACCAATAGAAAAAACTCGGCAGCTGCAGCCCCAGGGCCTGCGCGCTCGCAAGTCTGGCCCACCCTACCGGAGACCTCATGCGCAACTTCCACTTCCCCGGGCGCTCGCTCGTGTATGGGCGGCGCGCCATGTGCGCCACCTCGCACCCGGCCGCCACCCTCACGGTCGTCGAGACCCTGAAAGCCGGCGGCAACGCCGTGGATGCCGCCATCGCCGCGGCGGCAGTGCTGGCGGTGGTGGAGCCGCAGATGACGGGCATCGGCGGCGACTGCTTCGCACTGATCGCGAGGCCGGGGCTCGCCAAGCCGATCGCGCTCAATGCGGCCGGCCGCGCGCCCGCTGGCGCCACCGCCCAGTGGCTCGCCATGTCCGGCCTCGCGCGCATCGAGCCCACCAGTGCGCACGCGGTGACGGTGCCAGGCGCCGTCGACGGCTGGACGCAGCTATTGGCCGACTATGGCACCCTGCCGCTGGCGCGGGTGCTGGAGCCGGCCATCGCGCTGGCCGAACACGGTTTCGTGGTGGCCCCCCGCGTCGCCGCCGACTGGGCGCTCAACGAAGCACGCATCTCCCATCACGCCGGGGCCAGGGTGCACCTCTTCAAGGACGGCGCGGTGCCGCGTGCCGGCGAGGTGATGCGCTTTCCGGCGCTGGCCGAGACGCTCCGGACCATCGCCACGGAGGGGCGCGAAGGGTTCTACGCCGGCTGGGTGGCCGAGGACATCGTGGGCGAGCTCAACGCGCTGGGCGGCCTGCACACGCTCGACGACTTCGCCGCCCAGCGCGCGAGCTACGTGGACCCCATCCGCGTGGCCTGGCGCGGCGTGGAGCTGTGGGAGCTGCCGCCCAGCAACCAGGGCATCGCGGCGCTGATGGTGCTCAAGATGCTGGAGCGCATCGGGCTGCCAGCTGACCCGGTATCGACCGAGCGCTACCACGTGCAGCTGGAGGCGGCGCGCCTCGCCTTCGCCATGCGCGACACCTTCGTCGCCGACCCGGACATGGCCGACGTGCCCGTGGAGCACCTGCTCTCCGACGCGGTAATAGACGACCTCGCCGCCCGCGTGGACGCCAAGCGCCGGCGCGAGGACCTGGGACCGCTCCCGCAGCCGCCTGGCTCCGACACGGTCTACTTCGCCGTCGTGGACGAGAGCGGCATGGCCGTCTCGTTTATCAACTCGCTCTACAGCGACTTCGGCACCGGCATCGTCGCCCGCAAGACCGGCGTTCTTCTGCACAACCGCGGCATAGGCTTCGTCTGCGACCCGGCGCATCGCAACTGCATCGCCCCGCGCAAGCGCCCGATGCACACGCTGGTGCCGGCCATGGTGTTCAAGGACGGCCGGCCGCACATGGCGTTCGGGGTGATGGGCGCCCACTTCCAGCCCATGGGCCACGTCTACGTCATGACCAACGTATTCCACTATGGTATGGACCCGCAGGAGGCCATCGACGCCCCGCGCGCGTTCTTCGACGGCGATATTGTGCTGGCCGAGGAGTCGGTGCCGGAGGCGGCGGTGGCCGGGCTCAGGCGGCTCGGCCACCAGGTGGCCACGCGCCGCATGCCCTGGGGCGGCGCCCAGCTGGTGCGCATCGACCATGGCAGCGGCGTGCTCGCGGGCGCCTCCGACCCGCGCAAGGACGGTCAGGCGCTCGGGTATTAGCGCAGGTTGGGTCAAAGTCCCGGCGGAGGCCAGGCGAGGGGTCGGGGTGCAGCCCAATATTGGCACGCGTTCCGGAGCGCGTTGGGTCTCCTCCGGCCTCCGCCGGAGTCGACCCAGCTTACATACGGAGGCGCCAATGAGCGGCGAAAGCCATGTGCGCACCGTGCGCGTCCGCATTGCCGGCCGCGTGCAAGGTGTGAGCTACCGCTACTGGACCGAGGCGACGGCGCGCGACCTGGGGCTCACGGGCTGGGTGCGCAACCGCCGTGATGGCTCCGTCGAGGCACTGTTCTCGGGCGCAGCCGACGACGTGGCCGGGATGCTGCAGCGCTGCCATGCCGGCCCCGCGGCCGCCGTCGTCTCCTCCGTCGAGGTTGTGGCCGAAGGCGGCGACCCGCCCGACCGCTTCGAGGTGCTGCCGACGGCGTGAGATTTGTCGTCCCGGAATTGCGCGAAGCGCGAGATCCGGGACCCATATGTGGGGTCTGAGGGCGCGGAGCCTGGGACTCTAGTGCCGGGTCGCGGGCTTATCGCCCGCGCCCGGTATGACAACCCGCCCGGTATGACAGTCAGATCAGCCGCCGCGCCGCTCGCCGCAGGCCCTGCAGGATCGGTTCGAAGGCCTCCTCGTCGCGGCTCTCGGGATAGACCATGTAGACCGGCGAGGTGAACGAGCGCGAGCGCAGCGGGATGCTCAGGCGCCGGCGGCTCACGTGATGCTTGACGAGCCGGCGCGGGAAGTAGCCCGAGGCCTCGTTGGCCAGCAGGTAGTCGATGCCCATTGAGCCCAGGTCCAGGTTGACGCCGGTATTGGCGAGCTCGGGGTAGGCGGCGGCGTGGTCGGCCTGGAAGTCGGGACCCCAGTCCACGAAAACGTAGTCGCTCTGGTGGCGCCGGCGGCCCGGCGCGCTGGTGACGAGCACGAACTCCTCGTCGAACAGGTGTTCCGTCATGAAACCCGGCGGCTGGCCGGGCTGGTACATGACCGCAAGGTCGAGCGTGCCTTCGAGCAGGCGCTGCACCATGACCGGGGGCAGGCTCGCGCTGGCCGAGATGGCGATGTCGGGCACGTTGCCGCGCAGCCAGGAGATCCACCTGATGAGAAAGCCATCCCACAGCGCGGCCGGCGCGCCCACGGCGAGGTGGTCGCGGTGCTGTCCGGCGAGGCCAACCTCGTGCTGCGCGTGCTGCCACAGGCGCACCAGCGCCAGCGCGTGCTTCTGGAACTGCTCGCCCGCAGCCGTGAGCGCCGCGCCGCTCTTGGAGCGGTCGAACAGCGTGCGGCCGAACATGTCCTCGAGCCCCTTGATGCGCGCGCTCACCGTCGACTGCGTGACGTTCATCTTGCGCGCGGCGTCGATGAAGCTTCCGGTCTCCGCGACCATCAGGAACGTGCGAGCGAGAGTGATGTCCATTCGAGTAGCCTTGCGTGCGCTGACGGCGTTCGAAAACTATCTATCGAAAATGCCGATAGGCGTCAGCGGAAAAATCCGTTTGTGCACTCGCCAAAAAATTTTCACATTGAGGTGCGCCCGAACTCGATTCGGGTGACACATGGAAGGATAAGGATCAAGTAAGGAACACGACGATGAAGGCGAAGAAGAAAGCTGGTGCGAAGAAGGCCCCCGCGAAGAAGGCCGCCAAGAAGAAGGCGAGCAAGAAGTGACCGACGCGTGCATCCTTTGAGTAGGGCGGCGATGATGCGTGCG
>DATBKR010000019.1:0-10230 GCA_036555805.1 Hyphomicrobiaceae bacterium
AGGAACTTGGTGGCGGAGTGCATGACGATGTCGGCGCCGTGCTCGAACGGGCGGCACAGGTAGGGCGTGGTGAAGGTGGAATCCACCATCAGCGGCAGCCCGTGCCGGTGCGCCACCGCCGCCACCGCGGCGATGTCAAGCACCTCCAGCCCCGGGTTGCCGAGCGTCTCGGCGAACAGGAGCCGCGTCCTGTCGGTGACAGCCTCTGCGAAGCTCTCCGGCCGGCCCGGATCGGCCAATGTGGTGGTGATGCCGAAGCGCGGCAGGGTATGCGTGAAGAGATTGTGCGAGCCGCCGTAGATGCGCGCCGACGCGACGATGTGCCCGCCGGCCCCCAAGAGCGTAGCGATGGCGAGGTGCAGGGCGGCCTGCCCGCTGGCGGTGGCCACCGCGCCGACGCCGCCTTCGAGCGCCGAGATGCGCTCCTCCAGCACCGCCACCGTGGGGTTGGAGATGCGCGAGTAGATGTGCCCGGCCCGTTCCAGGTTGAACAGCGCCGCGGCGTGCTCCGTATCGTCGAACACATACGACGTCGTCTGGTAGATGGGCACCGCGCGCGCTCCCGTCGCGGGGTCGGGCCGCTGGCCCGCGTGCAAGGAGAGCGTGTCGAAGTGGGGGGATTTCGGCGTGGTCATGGCGAGTTGGTAGCGGATCTGACGGATCGGGTCGAGCCGCCAGAGCTCCGCGAACTCGTGACGTCTTGAAATCGTCAAATCGTTTCCGCGACTTGACGACCACGTGGCCTCGGCAACCTCACGGCCAAAGGAACCTCTGCGGCTCCGCTTCCGTTTGTATTGGGAGTAGTCTCGCAATGAGCTACATCGGTGGGGAGCGTCGCCAGCGACACGAGCCATGCGGTATCGGGCATCCTCTCGATGCGCGCAGTAGTTGTATCAAACGGAGTGTTCGCCATGAAGGAAGTCTTCAATCAAGTCGGGCAGATCGCCCAGCAGCTCGCGACGGTCATCTGGCGGGTCCTGCAGTTCATCTGGGGCTGGTCTTTCGGACAAGTAGGAGAAATGTTCGGAAAGTCGTTCAGCAATTTGGATGTATGGAAGCAAATTATCTACGTGATCGTTATCGCCGCCCTTGCCTATTTCCTCTACAAGATCGCCAAGGATCTCCTGAAGGCCGTGCAGTCGGTCTTGAGCGCAATCGTCGGCCTGATCAGCGCACTCATCGGCATGCTGCCGCAGATCGTGCTGGTGGGGCTGATCGCCTTCGGCGGCGCGTGGATCGTCAACCAGCAGAGCCCGTCTTGGATGCCCACGGCCCTGGTCAGGGGGCGGTAACGCGGCCGTCGCCTCGCGCAGGTTGGGCGGTGAGTCCGCCACCCGTCATTGCCAAGCACACGGTCCGCATACGGCGCGCGGCGCGCCAACCCGCCCTACAGCACCTCGAACACCTGCACGTGGATCTTGTCGGGCAGGCGGGCGGCGGTGGCCAGGAAGATGCTGGCATTGAGCCAGGCGTAGGGTCCGGGCGGCGCCTCGAACTGCGGCACCGTACGGCAATAGACGAGGGCCGGGTCGACGGCCTCGCCGCGGGCCATGCGCTCCATGGTCTCGGCCGGGGCGCGGCGCAGGCCACGGTTGGTGACGGCGATCTCCGCGCTGTCGCCGGTGCGGATCGTGTAGCGCGCCACCAGCTCGAGCACGCCGTCGCCGCGCACATGCTGCCAGTCGGCGCCGCCGGGCACCACCTCGGCCTCGAGCCGTGGTCCGCGCACGCTGCCCGCCAGGATCGGCACGATGCGACGCCGCCCGTGCGGCATTGGCCCGAGGTCGCGGATCGGCCCCAGGTGCGCCTCGATGTCGAAGACGTGCCGCAGTTTGGGTGTCATTGCGTAGCTCCAATCTGTCATCCCGGCCGAGCGCGTTAGCGCGAGAGCCGGGACCCAGGATCAAGAACTCAGCGCTTCCCTCGCGATCCTGGGTCCCGGATATTGCGCTTCGCGCAATTCCGGGATGACATCAGTACGTCTTCGCGGCAGCCGCGGCACCCTGTCCGCGTGCCTCGCGCACGGCGTTCGCGGCAGCCGTGGCGAGCAGGCGCACATCGTTGAGGATGGTGCAGAACTGGAACCCCTCCGCAAAGCGCTTGTGCGCGGTCCTGGCACCGTCGGTGTGCGCGCCGGCGATCAGCCCACGCTCGCGCGTCTCCTTCAGGATGATGCCCATGGCCTTGAGCACGGTCTCGTCGCCGGGATCGAGGCTCGGCGTCTTGCCCATGCTGAAGGAGAGGTCGGAGGGGCCGATGTAGACGCCGTTCAGGCCCTTCACGGAGAGGATCTCGGGCAGGTTGCTCACCGCCTGACGGGTCTCGATCATGGCAACGAGCAGCACCTCGTCGTTGGCGTGCTGCCAGTAGTCCGCCCCGCCGTACTGGGCAGCCCGGAACGGCCCGAAGCTGCGCTCGCCCAGCGGCGGATAGCGGCCGGCGCGCACCAGCGCCTCGGCCTCGGCCCTGGTGTTGATCATGGGGCAGACGATGCCGTAGGCGCCGGCGTCCAACACGCGCATGATGTAGGCCGGGTCGTTCCACGGCACCCGCACCAGCGGCGTGGCGTCGCTCCCTGAGTTGATCGCCTGCAGCATCGGCACGATGTCATTGAGGTCGAGCGCGCCGTGCTGCATGTCGAGGGTCACGTAGTCCCACCCCTGGGCGGCGTAGATCTCGGTCGAGAAGGCACTGGGGATGGCGGCCCAGCCGCCGACGCAGCGCACGCCGTCGGCGATCTTCTTCTTCAGCGCGTTGGGTCTCATGCGGGTCTCCTGGGAGCGCGGGGGTCAGACCCCTCGCGCCGACGTTTGTTCTAATGACAGGGCTTGGAGGCGAGGGGTCTGACCCCCGTCACCGCTTCAGTACCTCCGGGTTCACCACGTGACTCACCGGCAGCCGGCCGTCGAAAAAGTCGAGCACGTTCTGCGCCACCGTCATGGACGAGCGCATCATGGTCTCCGGCGTGGCGGCGGCGGAATGCGGCGTGAGGACCAGCCGGTCGCAGGCGAGCAGCGGGTCGTCGGGCTTGGGCGGCTCGCTGACCTGCACGTCCAGCGCGGCCCCCTTGATGCGGCGGCCGTTGAGCGCATCCAGCAGCGCCGCTTCGTTGACGATGCCGCCGCGCGCGCAATTGATGACGTAGGCCGAGGACTTCATCAGGGCGAGCTCCGCCGCGCCGATCAGGTTGCGCGTATCGTCCTGCAGCGGGCAATGCACTGTCACGAAGTCCGCGCGGGGCAGCGCGGTGCGGAAGTCCGCCACCGGCTCGCAGCCCATGGCCTCGATCTGGGCCGGCGTATAGGCCGGGTCGACGCCGAGGCACCTGAGCCCGAGCCCGTTCAGCGCCTTCGCCAGCCGGCTGCCGATGCGCCCGAGGCCGATGATGAGCACCGTCCGACCGGCCACGTCCATGGAGTCGAGCTTCGTCCTGCCGCGCTGGTAGTCGCCCCCGCGCACAGCCTGGTCGAACTCGTGCAGCCGCTTGGCCAGCGCGTACATCATGGCGATGGTGTGCTCCACAACCGACGGCGCGTTGGCAAGGCCGACGGTTGCCACTGCGACGCCCCGCTCGGTCGCCGCCGCCACGTCGATGGTGTCGAAGCCGACGCCGTGGCGCGAGATGATCTTGAGGTCGGGAGCCGCCTCCATCATGGAGCGCGTGATCTTGGTGAGCCGCACGCAGATCGCCTCGGTGCCGGGCAGGAAATTGGCCCAGGTCGCCGGGTCTGGCGAGTCCGGCACGATCACCTCAAGGTCCTCGCGCGAGTTGAGGATCTTCATGCCCTCCGGGTGGAGCAGCTGGATGCAGATCACCTTGTGGCGCATGAGTGTTTCCCCCAGATTTGGCGTGTGCCTTCAGTTAGAGGGGAGTGGGGAATGGGGAGTAGGGAGCGGGGACCGCGCGTCGGGCGCAATCCCACTCCCCACTCCCGACCTCCCCACTCCCCCTTCTTTCAATGAATTTCATCCTGCTTCTTCAGCGCCTCGCGCAGCCTGGCCACCGTGAAACCCGGCGCGCGCGCCATCTCCAGGATCACCGCCTCCTTGCGGGCGAGCAGGTCGCAGGCGGCGGGCACCTTTTCCGCCAGCGCGGCGGGGATGGTCACCGCGCCGTGCCGGTCGGCGTGCACGAGGTCGCCCGAGCGTACGAGCATGCCGGCCACCCGCACCTCCCTGCCGAAGTCGGCGAGGTGCACATGGGCGTGGCTCGGCACGATGGAGCCGGCCAGCGCCTGGAAGCCCGGCGCCCATTGGTCGATGTCGCGGATGGACCCGTCGGTGACGACGCCCAGACAGCCCAGGCCCTGGTGCACCGCGCTCATGACCTCGCCCCAGAAGGCGCCGAAGCCCGCCTCGGCGCCGTCCAGATCCTGCATCACCATGATGCTGGGAGCCGGCTCGCTCGCCACATACTCGTAATACGCAATGCGCTGCTCGCGCTGCCCGGCGGCGTCGAGCTCGTGCACGTGCGTTGAGCGATGGGCCGCCGTCTTGGCGTAGCCGACGATGGGCGGCAGGCGGGGGAACGGACAGACCAGCGGCTTCACGGTGAAGCCAGTGAGCCGCCGCACCGGGTCCAGGATTTCGAGCGCGTTGCAGACAGTGGGGGTGTCGTAGGTCTTGAGCCTGGCGAGCAGCGCCGCATCGATCATCCCGGCCGTCTCCTGCTTGTTGCTTGTCCCTGCGGGCCCCCAGGCGCCCCGTCCTCGGCGCACATTAGAGCACGCCCGCCGCCAAGTCATGATGCAGCGCGATGCCGAAACCGAGCGACAGGTTTGTCATGCGCGCAAGCGCCCCACCGGACCGGCAGAGGGAAGCGCTTCGCCGATTTGACGTGCGCTATGTAAGACAGAGCTCTCGTGGCGCGCCCGCGCACAACTGGGTGCGCCATGCGGGTCAAGGATGGCCTGATCGCTGCCACCGCGCTCGTTCACGATCTTGCAGCCGCCGCACGCAATCGCGCGTACTTCGCGAACGCCGGCGTAAGGATGGTCGATCCGTTCTCCAGGTGAGATCGTCGCCGCGATCCAGCATCGGGTGGATCGCAACAATCCCTGTCCTCGTCAGGTCCGCACCACGGGGCGGTACTGGCGCTCGCTGAGGCCGTAGGTCCAGGCAACGCCTTCGCGCGGAGTGCGCACGGTGGGGGGCACCTGCAGGAAATAGCGCTTGTTGGTGCCGTCGGGCTCGGGCGTGCCGTTCACCACCTCCACCGCGGCCCACGCCTCCCAGCGCCAGCGCTGGCGCCACAGGATGCCCGCCTCGTCCTCCATGATGCGGTGCGCACCGCCCTGCTCGATGAACCTCTGCGGCGTCATGATGTCGATCATGCAGCGACGGATCTGCGGGTCGTGCGCGGCGTCTATGGCGCGGATGTCGATCAGTTCGGGCCGCTCGATCAGCCGCCCCGGCAGGATGATGCCCTTCCAGGCGTAGATGGCGCTGTCGCTGCCGAAGCGCAGCGCCGGGCCGTCGGCGGCGTGCAACCGCCCTCCGGCGTCTGTGCGGATCAGCGTGGGTCGGCGGATCAACCAGCAGATCTGCTCGTGCGGCACCATCCAGCAGGCGCTCCGGGCAAGCTCCCACAACCCTGCCGCTGGCCCGGTGTGGCGTTCCAGGCCGCACACGTTGTGCAGATACTGCAGGGCACCGAGCCAGGCGGCCGACTGCAGGCTGAAGCCGCTGCCCGCGAAAGTGGCCCGGTTGCGCCGGCGCGCGAAAAAGTCGAGGAAGCGCATGGGCAGGATGGGAAGGGCGCGCTCGCCCAGGCGCAGCAACGCCTCGTCGATGCCGGCGCAGAACGCCGGCAGACGCGCCAGTCCAGGCTCGCCGGTGAGCGCCATGCGCACGCTGAGCGCGATGGCGCGGTCGACGGCCAGCTCGGCCTTCCGGCGCACCGCATCCACCACGAGGGCGCGCACGCTCTCGCCCGCCGCGTGCCGCCGCTTGGACCAGGCAACGGCAAGCTCGGTGGGCCCGTCCTCCCACACGATCTCGCTCGGGGGCGCCAACGCGGCGGCCGCGTAGGCCTTGTCGACCGCCGCTCGCGCCGCGGTTTCGTCAGGCGGCGCAGTGGACTGCCGCAGCGCATTCCACCGCGCCCCGTAGACGGCCAGCTCGGCCCGCTGCCGGTCAGACAGCGCGCCGACTTCAGTCCGCAACAATGACGGCGTCCTTCGGCTCAAGCTCGCGCTGACGCCGCACGCGGTACGTGCCCTCGCCGAGAGCGATGGGCGCGTGCTCGTGATGATGGATGGTGGCAGGCCCGCCCTCGACCTTCACGTGGCCGATATAGAGGCCACCGGGCACATCGCGCGCGAGAGCATCGTCCCGGAACATGGTCACGCGCTCGAAGATGGCGTGGCGGTGGCCGGTCAACTCGCCCTCGGCGAGGACCGTGGCGCCGGACGCATCGGGCGACAGCAGCGTCCCTGACGGCTCAATGTCATCGACCCGCTCGATCAACAGGTCGCCCTGGGCGTACATCACTGTCATGGTTTGGCTCCTCTACCGACATCGCTACTGCACAACGCAGCTCGTACCTTCAGAGGCCAACCACCCTCAAATCGTTCCGTTCCCTCCCCCAACAGCAGCCGCGCTGCCCCCGAGTTGTCCCTTGTCAGTTAACGCGATTGCCATCAACACTGCGAACGACTGCCCGGCGCGGTCGCCCCGGAACCTGCGAGATCAGTCTGGTGGCCCCGCAGGAAGCGTTGGCCCTCTTAACATGTGAGGAGCCCAATTCATTTTGGCAACTTTGTGGAAGGTTAGCGGGGCGTAGGGGAGCTATGCACTCCGGCCGTTGCCTGAGGACCGGATTTTGCCGGCGGCACGCGGCGATGGCCGTGCGATTATGGCCGGTTGAGATTGCCCGCGATTCGTGCGGATACTGCTTGGGCGGGAGTGGGGAACGCGAGATAAGGTTAAAGAGCGTGAGCGATTCGCACGACGAAGGCGCCGACGGCCTGTCCTTGCCGAAGTCCATGCCCATTCTTGAGGCAGTGCACGTCTCCACCGGCCCCGTCGCGGAGCCCCCGTCACGGCCGGCAGGCGGCCGCACCTCCCCCGAGCTGCGCTCCGCGATCCGCACGCTCGAGCTGGAAAGCGAGGGGTTGAGCGCGCTCAGGGCGGCGTTCGACCAGGTGCTTGGCGAGGCCTTCAGCGCCGCGGTGGCCGTCATCGCTGGCGCTGCCGGCCGCGTGATCGTGACCGGCATAGGCAAGAGCGGGCTCGTCGGCCAGAAGGTGGCGGCGACCCTGGCATCCACCGGCACCCCGGCGTTTTTCGTGCACCCCAGCGAGGCCAGCCACGGCGATCTCGGCATGATCACGCGCGATGACGCCATCGTCGCCCTGTCGTGGAACGGCGAGGCCGTCGAGCTGCGCAACATCCTCACCTACTCGCGACGCTTCAAGGTGCCGCTGATCGCCATCACCTCGCGCGCCGACTCGACGCTGGCCAAGCAATCCGACGTCGTGCTGGAGCTGCCGCGCACCAAGGAAGCCTGTCCGCACGGGCTGGCGCCTACGACCTCGACGACCATGCAGGTTGCCATCGGCGACTGCCTTGCCATCGCGCTGCTGGAGCACAAGGGTTTCACCGCTCAGGACTTCAAGATCTTCCACCCCGGCGGATCGCTCGGCGCCTCGCTGCAATTCGTCTCCGACATCATGCGCACAGGCGACAGCCTGCCGCTCGTCCCCGAGGGCAAGGTGATGACGGAAGCCATCGTCACGATGACCGAGAAGAGCCTGGGCTGCCTCGGCGTGGTCGATGCCGAGGGACGCCTCATCGGCATGATCACCGACGGCGACCTGCGCCGCCACATGGGGCCGGGGCTGCTTCTGGCCCGCGTCGAGGAGATCATGACGCGCGATCCCAAGACGCTGCCGCCCGGCACGCTGGCCTCGGCCGCGCTGGAGCAGATCAACTCCTTGAAGCGCGGCGATGCCAGCCGCCCGCCCGGCGTCACCCAGATGTTCGTGGTGGAAAACGGCAAGCCCGTCGGCATCGTCCACGTCCACGACCTGCTGCGCGCCGGCGTGGCATAGGCAGGTGTCGGGCCCGGAGGACCTGACATCGGCCTACCGCTCCACGCCCGCCATCTTCTCCAGGGCGGCGCATACAGCTGCGCTGTCGTCATCGCCGTGACCCATGGCCAGGGTGGCCGCGTGCAGCGCGGCGGCGAGGCCGAACAGGGGTGTGGGGCAGCCGAGGTCGGAGGCGAACTCACCGATCACCGTGAGGTCCTTCTTCCAGGTGCTGGAGCGCATGGTGGCCGGCAGGTACTGGCTGGCCGCCATCATCGGCGCGCGCAGCTCGAACACGCGCGAAGTACCGGCACCGGAGGCCACCACCTCCACGGTCTGTTCGGGGTCGAGCCCGGCCTTCATGGCCAGCACCATGGCCTCGGCCGCGGCGACGTTGTGGATCGCCACTAGGTGGTTGGCGACGAACTTCATCCTGCTGCCGTTGCCGTAGGCGCCGAGGTCGAACACCTTGCGCGCGAAGCCGAGGAACGCGGGCTCCAGCCGCGTGATGGCTCCACTGTCGCCGCTGGCATAGACCGCCAGGTCCTTCACCGCCGCCTGCGCGCCGGTGCCCGACATGGGGCAGTCGAGGGTCGTATGCCCAGCCTTCTCCAGGGTCTCCTTGAAGGCCATCTTGTCGCGCAGGGCCAGCGTGCTGGCCTCGACCACGGTGCGGTTCCTGGCGCCGGCGCGCGCGATCACCTCGGCGGTGTCGAGCACGGCGCGGGGCGTCGGCAGGCTCGTGATGATGTCAGACGCAGCCTCGGCCACCGCTTCGGCGCTGTGCGCAATCTCCACGCCCGCGGCCTTGGCCTCGGCGTTGCGCGTTGCGTCGACATCGTAGCCGATGACCCTCCACCCGCCGCCGGCGAGATTGCGCGCAAACGCCCCGCCCATGATGCCGAGGCCGATGATGCCGATCCGTTTGTCCATGGTGGTGCCCTCGTGGTCGCCATGACGGCGGATCGCCGCGAGCCTCCCCGTCCGCCATGTCGAAGCGGACCGGAGGTCTTGCAGCGACCTTGCAAGCCACTCTTGGCAGAGACCAGCGCCGGCGGCCAGGGCCGTCGGCACAAACACATACCGCCGTCCCCAGCATGGAACGGCGGTTGCGCTTTCCCGCTGGGGGCCAGCGTGGGACTACCAGTGGCGCATTGCGGGCTTCGCCGTGGTCCGCCGCGGGCCTACCAAGGCCGAGGCCCTATGCGGCCTTCTCCATCTGCTCGGTCCACTTGCCGAGGCTGGCGGCGCCGTTCATGCGCGCGCGGTGCGCGAAGGCGCGTTGGCCGGCGGCGACGTTCTCGGGCCTGCCCCCCCACGCCTTAAGGGCGGCGGCCTGCAGGGCGCGGCCGTAGGAGAACGAGAGCTTCCAGGGCAGCGGCCCCAGCTGGTTCATGAGCGACAGGTGCGCCGTAGCGTCCTCGTCCGACTGGCCGCCGGAGAGGAAGGCGATGCCGGGCACGGCCGGCGGCACGCAGCGCTTCAGCACCTTCACGGTGCGCTCCGCCACCTCCTCGCGAGAGGCCTGCTTGGGGCACTTCTTGCCGGAGATCGTCATGTTTGGCTTGAGGATGGTCTTCTCGAGCGGCACTCGCGCGTAGTAGAGTTGCTGGTAGACCTCCTTCAGCACCCACTCGGTGACGGCCTCGCAGGCGTCGACGTCGTGGCCGCCGTCCATCAGCACCTCGGGCTCCACGATCGGCACCAGCCCGCCCTCCACGCACAGGGCGGCGTAGCGGGCCAGCGCATGGGCGTTGGCGTTGATCGAGGCATAGCTCGGCATCTTCGGGCCGATGTCGTAGACCGCGCGCCACTTGGCGAACCTGGCGCCCAGCGCAACGTAGTCCTTGATGCGCTCGGCCAGCCCGTCGAGGCCCTCGGTGATGGTATCGCCGGGGCAGAACGGCAGCGGCTTGGTGCCCTTGTCCACCTTGATGCCCGGCAGCGACCCGCTTGACGCGATCAACTCAGGCATCGGCGTGCCGTTCTTGGCCTTCTGCCGGATGGTCTCATCGTAGAGGATGACGCCGGAGATCGAACTCTTCATGGCGTCGGTAGCGCTGAACAGCATCTCGCGATAGTCGCGCCGGCTCGCCTCCGTGCTCTCGATCTTGATGCTGTCGAACCGCTTCTTGATGGTGCCCGAGCTCTCGTCGGCCGCCAGGATGCCCTTCCCTGGCGCCACCATCGCTTCGGC
>DATBKR010000020.1:0-2938 GCA_036555805.1 Hyphomicrobiaceae bacterium
CACCAGGACAGCGTGCACTTCAAGGATTTCCGCCCCGTGGTGAGCGAGCTGGTGGCCGAGCGCAAGGTTGAGGTGTTCACCCTCGTCTCGGAGGGCAGGCCGAAGCGGTAAAGCAATCGTTGTCGTCCCGGAATTGCGCGAAGCGCAATATCCGGGACCCAGGGCGAGGGGTGGCGAGCGCGGAGCTTGGGGCCCTCGGTTGCGGACTGTCGTCCGCGCCCGGTACGACAGGGTCAATCGATCACTGCCACGGCATTGATCTCGATGAGGCAGCGCGGGTCGGTGGCGAGCAGCACCACCTGCACGGTGGTGGTGGCCGGCTTGGCATCGCGGAAGTATTCGGCCCACACGCGGTTGAGCGCGTCCTGGTCGGAGAGGTCGGTGACGTAGCGGCTGGCCGTCACCACGTCGGCGAAAGTGGCGCCGGCGGCGGCGAGCCCGCGCTTCAAGTTCTCCAGCGCCGCGCGCGCCTGGCCGGCCATGTCGGCGGGCATGGCGTCGAACTCCTCGGGACGGTGCGGGTGGTGGTGGTAGACCGGCGCCGCCGTGACACCCGCCAGATAGACGGTGGTGCCGCCCCGTACCCTGATCGCCGGCGCATACGGCATCCACATGTCCGGCGCATCCGGCCAGTGCAGGTGCTCGACGGACTTGTGCATGGGGCGCCTCGTTCGACTCGACTGCCGATCACATCCTACCGCGAAATTGGCGGGCTCCGCATCGGTCATCATAAAGTCAACTGCGAGGGCTTGTCCCCCATAACGTTCTGCGTTATGTGTGGTCATGATCGCGAGCTTTCGCGACAGGGAGGCTGAAACGATCTGGGAGGGGCGTCGTAGCCGGCGCTTGCCCGGCGACATTCAAGCCGCCGCCTTGCGCAAGCTACGTCTCCTTAACAATGCTCGGCGCCCGGAGGACTTGCGCATTCCGCCCGCCAATCGCCTGGAAGCGCTGAAGGGTGACCGCGCCGGACAGCATTCGATCCGTATCAACGACCAGTGGCGGATCTGTTTCGTTTGGAGAGAGGGCCATGCCCACGAGGTCGAGATCGTCGACTACCACTGATCTGCTCCCGAACCCGCATCCGGGCGAGATCCTGCTTGAGGAGTTCCTGAAGCCCATGGGGCTGTCGCAGACGGCGCTGGCCAACGCGATGCATGTGCCGCCGCGGCGCATCAACGAGATCGTGCTCGGCAAGCGCGCCATCACCGCCGACACGGACCTGCGCCTTGCGCGCTACTTCGGCCTGTCGGAGGGCTTCTTCCTCGGCCTGCAGACTGACTACGCGCTCATGGCCCGCCGTCGCCAGATCGCCGACCAGCTCAAGGCGATCAGGCCGAGGGCGGCGTGATCTGACCTTACTCGACCGTTCCTTTCGACGCGAGTGTCGGACATGGCCATGCTCCTGCAGCGCAATAACTCTTTACAGAATACCGAGTTCTTCTTTAACTCTTTACAGAATACCGAGTTCTTCTTTTCGTCACATCCGAAACACGCCCCACCTTGGCTCCGGGATCGGCGCGTTGAGCGACGCCGAAAGCGCCAGCGCCAGCACGCGCCGCGTCTCACCCGGCGCGATGATGCCGTCGTCCCACAGCCGCGCCGTCGCGTAGTACGGGTGGCCCTCGCGCTCGTACTGGTCGAGGACGGGCTGCTTGAACGCCGCCTCCTCCTCGGCGCTCCAGGTCTTGCCCTCGGCTTCGAGGTTCTCGCGCCGCACGGTGGCGAGCACGCCCGCGGCCTGCGGGCCGCCCATCACGGAGATGCGGGCGTTGGGCCAGGTGAAGAGGAAGCGCGAGGAATAGGCCCGGCCGCACATGGCGTAGTTCCCCGCCCCATACGACCCGCCGATGATGACGGTGATCTTGGGCACCTGGGCGCAGGCCACGGCCGTCACCATCTTGGCGCCGTCCTTGGCGATGCCGCCGGCCTCGGCCGCCTGGCCGACCATGAAGCCCGTGATGTTCTGCAGGAACAGCAGCGGGATCCTGCGCTGGCAGGCCAGCTCGATGAAGTGCGCGGCCTTCAGTGCCGTCTCGGAATAGAGGATGCCGTTGTTGGCGAGGATCGCCACCGGGCACCCCTCGATATGCGCGAAGCCGGTCACCAGGGTCTGGGCGTAGTTGGCCTTGAACTCGTCCATCTCGCTCAAATCGACAAGGCGCGCGATCACCTCGCGTGCGTCGTACTGCGTCGTCAGCGCGGCCGGCACCACGCCGTCGAGCTCGGCCGCATCGCAGGCCGGCGGCTTCGGCTGCCGCAGAGGAATGTCGACGCGCTTCACCACGTTCAGGTTGGCGACGATGGAACGCACGATCTCCAGGGCGTGCGCATCGTTGAGGGCGTAGTGGTCGGCCACGCCGGAGCGGCGCGTGTGCACTTCGGCTCCCCCTAAGTCCTCCGCACTCACGGTCTCGCCGGTGGCGGCCTTCACCAGCGGCGGACCGCCGAGGAAGATGGTGCCCTGCTTCCGCACGATGATCGATTCATCCGACATGGCCGGCACGTAGGCGCCGCCCGCGGTGCACGAGCCCATCACGCAGGCGATCTGCGGGATGCCGAGCGAGGACAGCGTGGCCTGGTTGTAGAAGATGCGGCCGAAATGCTCGCGGTCCGGGAACACTTCGGTGTGGTGCGGCAGGTTGGCGCCGCCGGAATCCACGAGATAGATGCACGGCAGCCGGTTCTCGCGCGCGATCTCCTGGGCGCGCAGGTGCTTCTTCACCGTCATCGGGAAATAGGTGCCGCCCTTGATGGTGGCGTCGTTGCACACGATCACGCACTCGCGCCCCGAGACGCGCCCGACCCCGGTGATGAGGCCGGCGCCGTGGATGTCGCCGGAGTAGAGGCCGTAGGCGGCGAGCTGCGACAGCTCCAGGAACGGCGAGCCCGGATCGATCAGCCGCAGCACGCGGTCGCGCGGCAAGAGCTTGCCGCG
>DATBKR010000021.1:0-5737 GCA_036555805.1 Hyphomicrobiaceae bacterium
CAAGGCAACCGCGGCGGCCGTGCTGGGTGACGCCGGCAAGGTGCGCTACGTGCCCACCACCACCAAGGAGCGCTTCACCGCCCTTCAGTCGGGCGAGATCGACGTGCTCAACCGCAACACGACCTGGACCCTCTCGCGCGATTCCTCGCTCGGGCTGAGCTTCGTCGGCGTCAACTACTACGACGGCCAGGGCTTCATGGTGAAGAAGTCGGCCGGCGTCAAATCCGGCAAGGAACTGGGCGGCGCCACCGTCTGCGTCCAGACCGGCACCACCACCGAGCTCAACCTCGCCGACTTCTTCAGGATCAACAAGCTCCAGTACAAGCCGCTGGTGTTCGAGAAGATGGACGAGGCGCTCAGGGCCTATCAGGCCAACCGCTGCGATGCCTTCACCACCGATGCCTCCCAGCTCTATGCCGTGCGGCTTTTGACCAGCAACCCCGACGAGCAGGTTGTGCTGCCCGACATCATCTCCAAGGAGCCGCTCGGGCCCGCGGTGCGACAGGGCGACAGCCAGTGGTTCACCATCGTCAGGTGGGTGCACTTCGCGCTGCTCAACGCCGAGGAACTGGGCGTCACCCAGGCCAACGTGGACGAGATGCGGAACTCCGCCCATCCGGATGTGAAGCGCCTGCTGGGCAAGGAGGGCGACTTCGGCAAGGGCCTCGGCCTCGACAACGACTGGGCCTACCGCATCGTCAAGCAGGTTGGGAACTACGGGGAAATCTTCGAGCGCAATGTCGGCTCCGGCTCGCGCCTCAAGATCGCCCGCGGCCTCAACGCCCTGTGGACCAAGGGCGGCATCCAGTACGCCCCGCCCATCCGCTGATGGCGGCCGGCCAGGCGGAGGCGGCATGATCGGGTGGACAGCTCCGAGAGCCTGATCGTGGCGATATCGACCAATAGAAACTTCCGCTACTCGGTTGAGACGCTCAGGTGGCTCGCCTACCGGCCGGAGGTGCGTCAGGTTGCGTATCAGGTGGCGCTGCTGGCGGCGCTGGCGTTCGCCGCGTATTGGGTGGTGAGCAACGTCGCGGCGAACCTGCGCCGGCAGAATATTGCCTCCGGCTTCGACTTCCTGAGCCGCACGTCGGGCTTCGACGTGGCGCAGTCGCTCATCGAATACTCCAACGTGTCCACCTACGGCCGCGCCTTCTGGGTCGGCCTCCTCAACACGCTGCTGGTGGCGGCGCTCGGCATCGTCGCCGCCACCGTCCTGGGCTTCGTGATCGGCATCGCCCGCCTCTCCTCCAACTGGCTGATTGCCAGGCTGGCGACGGCCTACGTCGAACTGGTGCGGAACGTGCCGCTGCTCCTGCAGCTGTTCTTCTGGTACTTCGCCGTGCTGAAGAACCTGCCGAACCCGCGCCAGAGCTTCGCGCTGCCCGGAGGGGTCTATTTCAACGTCAGGGGACTCTACCTGCCGGCACCGGTGCTCCTGTCGGGCTTCGGGCTCGTGCTGGCGGCGCTGGCCGCGGGTCTGCTCATCACTGCCGCCCTGTGGTGTTGGGCGCGGCGGCGCCAGGCGCTCACAGGCGAGCGCTTTCCCGTGCTGTGGCCGGCGCTGGCGGCCATCGTCGGGCTGCCGGCGGTGGTCTTCCTGGCCGCTGGACGCCCGCTGGCGGTAGACTATCCCGTGCTCGGCGGCTTCAATTTCCAGGGCGGCGTGGCGGTGCTGCCGGAGCTGATCGCACTGCTGCTCGGCCTCTCCATCTACACCGCCAGCTTCATCGCCGAGATCGTGCGCGCCGGCATCCTCGGCATTCCCAAGGGCCAGACCGAGGCCGCGCAGGCGCTGGGCCTCTCGCGCGGGCTCACGTTGCGCCTCGTGGTCGTCCCGCAGGCGGCGCGCATCGTCATCCCGCCGCTCACCAGCCAGTACCTCAACCTCACCAAGAACTCCTCGCTGGCGGTCGCCATCGGCTATCCTGACTTCGTCAGCGTTACCGGCACGGTGCTCAACCAGACCGGCCAGGCGGTGGAGGTGATCCTGATGACGATGGGAGTGTATCTCGTCATCAGCCTGCTCACGTCGCTGTTCATGAACTGGTTCAACCGCCGCATGGCCCTGGTGGAAAGATAGAGCGGAGGGACAGCTGCGATGGCCGCAGTCGGCACCGCAACCGCAGCGCCGCCGCGCCCCGGCGGCGGCCCGATCGCGTGGGTGCGCGAGAACCTGTTCTCGTCATGGACCAACGCCGCCCTCACGCTGCTGGCGCTGTGGCTGATCTACGAGGCCGTCGCGGCGGTCCTCGAATGGGCGGTGCTGCACGCCACCTGGCAGGGCCGCGACGGCAGCGACTGCACGCACGCCGAAGCCGGTGCCTGCTGGCCGTTCGTCAACGCCTGGTTCGGGCAGTTCGTGTACGGGCGCTACCCGGAGCCCGAGCGCTGGCGCGTCAACCTCACCTACGTGCTGGCCGCGGCCGGGCTGGTGCCGCTGATGGTGCCGAGTGTGCCGCACAAGCTGTGGTCGTCGGTCTACCTGCTGGCGGTGTTCCCGGTGCTCGCCGTCATCCTCCTGTCCGGCGGCGTGTTCGGCCTGCGCCCCATCCCGACCGACCTGTGGGGCGGCCTGCTGGTGACGCTGGTGATCGCCAGCACCGGCATCGCCGCCGCCTTCCCCATCGCCATCGTGCTGGCGCTGGGGCGGCGCTCGCCCATGCCGATCGTGCGCTGGCTGTCGATCGGCTTCATCGAGTTCGTGCGCGGCGTGCCGCTGATCACGGTCCTGTTCATGGCCTCGGTGATGCTGCCGCTGTTCCTGCCCGAGCAGTGGACCATCGACAAGCTGGTGCGGGCGCTGATCATGGTGGCGCTGTTCTCGGCCGCCTACCTGGCCGAGACGATCCGCGGCGGCCTGCAGGCGATCCCACGCGGCCAGTTCGAAGCCGCCGACGCGCTCGGCCTCTCCTATCCCCACAAGATGGGGCTGGTGGTGCTGCCGCAGGCCCTGAAGCTGGTGATCCCCGGCATCGTCGGCAGCTTCATCAGCCTGTTCAAGGACACCAGCCTGGTGCTGATCATCGGCATCTTCGACCTCTTGGGCATGGCCCAGACCGCCTCGTCGTCGCCGACGTGGCTGTCCCCTTCGACGCCCATGACGGCCTACGTGGTGGCCGGCGCCATCTTCTGGGTGTTCTGCTTCGGCATGTCGCGCTACTCCCAGATGCTGGAGCGCCGCCTCGCCGCCGGCGGCGAGCGCGTGGTAGCCAAGGCGGCGGTGGATTAGTCCGCTGCAGCCGCGCCGGCGTCGACGGCCTTGAGGATAGCGATCTCCTTCTTGAGCAGATCGTTGGTCAGCTCCGACAGGGGGATACCCTTCCTCGCCGCGATGGCCCCAAGGTAGGCCTGGACGTCGGCGTCAAGGTAGACCGGCAAACAGAGCCTGGCGCTACGCCGATAGAACTTGCCGCGTACGCCGCCCGAGAAATCGATCTCCTTGGGCATATCTTCGCTCGGTGTGGGAGTTTGGGCTGCCGGCATGGTCTTCCTGTTGCGGTTCCTCTTCATATCCTGGTTCATGTATGCCCCGGATGCATTGCCGCGAACGGGCTACATTGCCGTTGGATGGCGTCAAGCAACGCGCGCCAGCGCCAATCTCGCAACCTCGGCCATGAACTCGTAGTCGAGCGTGTCGGGTGTGTCGGAGGCGAGATGGTAGTTCGGGTTGCGGAACTCCGACGTGTCGGTCCACATGACGCTGGGGATGCCGGCTTCCCAGAACGGCGCGTGGTCGCTGCGGTTTAGATGCCCGAAGGCCCGCTCGAGCCCGAGATAGACCTTGAGGGCGGCGACGGGCGGCTCCGCGATGTAGCACGCCGCCAGCTTCAGCAGAGCCTCGGCGATGGCGTTGGAATGGCGGTTGGCCAGGAGGGCGAGAAAATCGCCGACATCGCGAGCACCGAGCACGGGCAATCCCGCCGGCATGGTCTGCGACCCCGGCGCGCGGTCGCGGTAGCCCACCATTTCGAAGATATGCGCTTCCTCGATGCTCCATTCGGACTGGCGCGCCAGTTGCGCCACGAACTCGCGGCTGCCTATCAGCCCATCCTCCTCGCGGTTGAAGAGGACGATCATGGCTGGGCCCAGCTTGTACTTCTCGATCAGGCGCGCGCACTCCAGGCAGACCGCGACCGCGCTGGCATTGTCGTCGGCGCCCGGCGTGCCCGGGACCGAATCGTAGTGCGCTCCGAGCAGAATGTACGGTTCGTCGGCCGACGCATCCGTCGTCATCACGATGTTGTCGAAGCGGCCTTGCAGAGAGGGCGCGCAGCCCAAGTGCCTCGCATGCTTCAGAAGCAGGTCCCGTGCTTTGCGGTTGGCGTCCCTGTTGCGCGTGTAATGGCGCGGGAACGCCAGCATCTCGACGAGGCTGCGGAGATTGGCTGGCGACACTTCGCGCAGGATTTCGGCGATCCTGGCGTCGCGGGCGACCGGCGTGCTGTTCCTGGAATGGGCAACCTTCATGGATGATCCCTCGATGCTCTCCCCGCTAAAGAGCGACACGACCGGCAGGTCGCTTCGCCGCGCGGCCGGCGGCCCTGGCGGCGTCCACCCGGACCAGCAGGCCCTCGCGGATCAGCCGCTGCACCAGGACGACCTTGCCGGGGGCGTCGAGGGGGCCGGGGAGGTCGGAGACCTGGAACGGGGAGCCGCTGAGGGCCCGCTCGAGCGGACCGCGCGTGAACGACGGCAAGGTAATCTGGGTCGAGCCGAACAGCACCGACAGCTGGTCGCCCTCTTCGCGCAGAAGGTAGGCGAGGTGCGGGCGGGCGACCACACGGCTCTCGGCCGAGACCTGCGCCGGGCTGTCCAGCTCCACGAGGCACCCGTCGAAGGCCGGACGTCGCGAGGTGACGAAGCTCTCGGCGAAGCGGTCGAGTATCGGGCCGAGCCTGGCGTCCTGCGCGAACGTCTCGATCAGGGACCGGAAGGTCGCCTCCGCCCGGCTCCGGTCGAACCCGGGATTGGCGAAGCCGGCGGGCAGGTTCGCGCGGAACGCGGGCGAGGCAAGGCAGGCCTCGGAGATCGCCTCGACCATGACGTCGGCCCAGGTCTTGCCCATCGCGCCGAGGGTGATGTGCAGGGAAATCTCGTCGGTGGCGCGCGCGGAATGGAACAGCCCGCGCGGGCAGTAGAACACGTCGCCGGCGCGGATGGTGAACTCGCGCGTGGCCGCGCCGGGAACGTGCTTGCCGGGCTCGAACCCCTGGCCGTGCAGGGGCAGCTCGATCAGCGTGTCGTAGAGCGTCCAGTGCTTGGAGCCCGACACCTGCAGTACGAACACGTCGTGGCTGTCGTAGTGCGTCTTGAAGCCCTGGGCATTGCGCGGGGACAGATAGATGTTGGTCTGGAAGTGGCTGCTGAACACGCGCTCCATGGCGCGGCACAGTGCCGCCAGCGGCGGCAGGCGCTCCTGCAGCTGGCTGAGCGAGATGGTGGCGCCGGACTGGAACAGTTGATAGACGCGCGGCAGGTCGATCCGGCCGGATTCCGGGAACGCGTAGTCGTCCGGCTTCAGCTCCCGCGCGGCGTCCACCAGGAACACGTCCGGATGGGTGGGCGAGCTCGCTGCAAGGTGGCGGTCGATGGCCTCCAGGCTCAGGAGCGGGCGGAATCGCTCCGGGTCCCGGCCCTCGATCAGCAGAGGCCTGCGCTCGTAGTAGTCCTCGAAGAAGACATCCGGCGTGACCGGCCCGATGAGCCACTCGAAAGACAGCATGCGCGATCTCCC
>DATBKR010000022.1:0-6583 GCA_036555805.1 Hyphomicrobiaceae bacterium
AGAGGTCTGATGTGCCCCGAGAAGCCGGCCCCGTAGACCTTGAGCCGATCGGCGAGCGCCGGCCGCCGGCATGAAGACGCCGACGTTCAGGATGAGACGGCTGGGCGACAGGTATGAACGGGCCGCGGTTGACATCGGACACGCGGGCGGGTCTGCTGGCGGGTATCGCTGGGGAAACGCTCCGCCAATGCAGCTCTTGCCAAGCTCACGTCTGACCTCGAAGACCCATGAGGTGGAGGACTTCGCGGCGGCGCAGGAGCTCTTTCACAGCAGGGGTTGGACCGACGGCCTGCCCATCGTGCCGCCGACCGAAGCGGCGGTGGCGGCCTGCCTCGAATGGGCCGGCATGCCGCCGGACCAGCTCATGGGCATCGAGCCCGTGCGCGAGCAGCCCATCACGGCCGAGAAGCTTGCGGTCAACGCTGTGATGGCCGGCTGCCTGCCCATGCACTTCCCGGTCGTCGCGACGGCGTGGCAGGCCATGCTGAAGGAGGAGTTCCTTCTGCACGGCGTCACGTCGAGCACCGGCGGATGCGCGATCCTGGCGATCATCAACGGGCCGGTGCGCCTGGAGATCGGCGCGAGCGGAACCTTCAACGCGCTCGCCAACAGCGACCGCGCGACCGGCGTGATCGGCCGCGCCATCCGTCTGGCGCTGATCAACCTGATGGACGCGCGTCCCGGCGCCATCGACCGGTCCACCCTCGGCCATCCCGGCAAGTACTCCTATTGCCTCGCCGAGGACGAGGAAGACACGACCTGGCAGCCCCTGCACATCCAGCGCGGCCTGCCGCAAGGATCGTCGGCCGTGACCGTGCTCGCGGCCATGCCGCCGCGGCAGATCATGAACGAGTGGACCACCGATCCGAGGGAGATCCTGGAAACGTTCGCCGCGGAGATGCGTGCCAACCAGCTCAATTATTCGATCTACGGCGGCAACTACGCGATCGTCATTCCGAAGCAGCTGCGCGACCACATGCAGTCGGCCGGCTGGACAAAGCAGGACATCGGCGAGTTTCTGTTCGAGCGCGCGCGGGTGCGCCGCGGCGATTGGGCCAACGTCGGCAAGGCCTCGGTGGTCCGGGACCGCGCGGCCAAGGTGCATACGGCGCTGCAGTCGCCCGACGATCTGCTTGTCGTTGCCGCGGGCGGTCCGGCGGGCGGATTCGGCGCCGTCATCCCGCCATGGATGGGCAGCAAGACGCGGGCCGTGACGGCAGCCGTCGGCGCCTGCATCGACTGCGAGCCGTCGAAGGGGAAGCAGTCGGGGTCAGACCCCTCGCGCAGACGGTAGAGGTGCAATTGCGACGCTGGAAGCGAGGGGTCTGACCCCGATTGGACAAATGCGAGGATGGCAGTCATGCGAGTGCTCGACCCGACCAACGAGCTGAAGGCCAGCGGCGTGCAGCTCGCTCCAAGGCTGGCATCCCTCCAGGGACTGACCGTCGGCATCATCAGCAACGCCAAGGAAGGCACGAAAGGCTATTTCGGCCATCTCGACCGGCTGCTGCGCGAGGATATGGGTGTGGCCCAGGTGGTGCTGCGGGAGAAGTCCAACTACAGCGCACCGGCCGACGGCCACATCATGCAGGAGACCACGAACTGGCACGCGGTCTTTGCCGGTGTCGGAGATTGAGGCAGCTGCTCGTCGTGCAGTCTGCACGACACGGTAGCAGCGGAGCGCAGAGGCGTCCCGGCGGTCGGCGTGATGACGGCCCGCTTCGTGAGCGCGGCCGAGTTTATGTGCCGCGTGCTCGGGGTGCCCGACTTCGAGTTCGCGGTGATCGGCCACCCGATCAGCAGCGCGTCGAACGAGCGCCTCGCCGAGTATGCTCGGGCGACGATCGAGCAGGCCCGGAAGATTCTGTTGAGGCCGTAGGAGAGAGCGCCAACTCAGGCCTTCCCTTGGAGAGTGCGCATGCCGTTTTCGACCTATCACCGCGAACGCGTTGGGGCGGTGGCGATAGAACCACGCCACCCGCTGGTTGCCGGCTCCCTCGAGGAAATCACCATCACGTACACGGCCGGAGACTTCGGTGTGGACGACAGCGGAGCCATCAAGATCAGCTGGCGCACCGCGTCCGACTCGAGCCGACCGCAATTCTCCGATCCCAAGGCACCGAACTACACGACGGCGGTGGCCAGCAACGGTGCCAAGCTCGCTCTCGAATACAATCGCAACAACATCCGCCCATGGGTGGCCACCCTCTTGGTCCGCGTCACCAACGGTTTCCTGCGCAAGGGGGACACCCTCGCCGTCAGGCTCGGCGACCGTCGCAACGGGTGCCCCGGCTATCGGCTGCAGACCGCGGTCGAGAGCGCGTTCTACTTCAAGGTCTTTGCCGACGCCTTCGCGACCTACGATTTCGTCGAGGTGCCGGGCACGCCCCCGGTCGATCTGGCACCGGGACGGCCGGAACGGTTCAAGGCGATTCTGCCGACCCTGCGGCGCGTCGGCCAGCCGTTCCGCCTGGCGGTCCTTGCAGAGGACCGCTGGGGCAATGTCAGCGACAAGGTCGATCGCAAGCTCGACCTGAGGCCCACCCGACCCGTGTCGGGCCTTCCGTCGTCCATGACCTTCAGGTCGGGGAACGGACCGCAGGTCGTGGCAAACTTGATCATTGAGACACCCGGCGACTTGCGCATCGACCTCCACGATCCCGAGTCGGGCGAGCGTCTCGCGCGGTCCAACCCGTTGCGCGCGGTGGCGGATGCAACCCTCCTCCACTACTGGGGGGACCTCCATGGGCAGAGCGGCGAGACGGTCGGCAGCGGCACGGCGGCCCAGTACTTTGCGTTCGCCAAGCACAAGGCTTTTCTCGACATCGTCGGCCATCAGGGCAACGATTTCCAGATCGACGATGCGTTCTGGGCCGAGATCAACCGGCTCGCCGCGGAGTACGACGAGCCCGGCGAGATGGTCGCACTGCCGGGCTACGAGTGGTCGGGCAATACCGGCATGGGCGGCGACCGCAACGTCTTCTTCGCCAGCGAAGGACGGACCATACGCAGGTCATCGAGCGTGCTGCTCGACAAGCCGGCATCGAGCGACTGCCACCACGTGCGCGATCTGTTCGAGGCGCTCAAGGACGAGGATGCCGTTGTCATCGCCCACGTGGGCGGACGTTATGCGGACCTCTCGGCGGGCCACGACGGCCGACTGGAGCGCGCTGTGGAGGTGCACTCGTGCTGGGGTACGTTCGAGTGGCTTCTTCACGATGCCTTCGAGCTTGGACACCGCGTCGGGGTCGTCTGCCACAGCGACGACCACAAGGGGCGCCCCGGCGCCGCCTATCCCGGAGCATCGCAGTTCGGCGCCATGGGCGGACTGACCTGCTATCTGATGCCCAAGCTCGACCGGCCGAGCCTGTTCGACGCGATCCGGGAGCGCCGCATGTACGGGACGACCGGCGCGCGCCTGCTGATCGGGCTGGAAGCGCGGCTGCCCGACGGCTCGGTCCGCCTGAGCGACGATCCAAAGCTGGGACCGGCGACGGAAGCGCCGGCGCGTGCAGCGCTGATGGGGGACATCGTGCGCGCCGCCGGTACGACGGCCGAGATCGCGGTCGAGGTCGTGGGCTCGGCGCCGATCGAACGGTTGACGTTCTTCAATGGCCCCAAGCCCGTCGCCGAGATCCGCGGCTACAGCGCCGACCAGATCGGCCGGCGCATCCGCGTCCTTTTCGAGGGCGCCGAATATCGCGGCCGCGGGCGAGAGACGTTCTGGAAGGGAACCGCGCGGCTCATCGGCAACCGCTTCACGCGGGCGCGGGCCATCAACCACTTCAATGCCGACAAGCCCCTGAAGCTCGCCGGCGACGGGGCTTCGCTCGACTTCGACACGGTCACCACCGGCAACTTCTCGGGTTTCGATGTCTGGCTCGACGATCGCGACGCCGGCGCGCTCGACATTGCATCCAACATGGTCTGCCGCCGGTTCGCGTTGCGCGACATCGGCTTCGAGGAACAGACCGTCGAACTCGGCGGACTGGGCCGCCGGATGCGCGTCTACCGCTTGCCGGACGAGAACGGGACCTGGCAGCTTGCCCATACCCACAAGGTCGAACTGCGTCCCGATGCCGACAATCCGCTCTACGTACGCGTCACGCAGGAGGACGGCCACCAGGCCTGGACAAGCCCGGTCTACGTCATTCCCTGAAGACCTTCGGCAGGCGCTACTTCTTCAGGTACTCTCGGAGCTTCACGCCGTCCTCGGCGACCTTGCGCAGGGTATCCTCGTAGGTCTCGGGGTCGATCCACATCGGCGTGAGATCGATCCTGGTCATCTGGGCCCGGACCCCGGCGTCCCCCACGGCGTCCTTGAACGCGGCGCGCAGCTTCGCAATGCGATCCGGCGGCGTTGCCGCGCGCACGGCGTAGCCGTAGAACATGCGCGGGACGAAATCGGCGCCGAGCTTCTCGAAGGTCGGGATGTCGGGCATGCCGAAGGCAGCGAGACCGCCCGGCGTCAGCGTGGCAATGATCTTGAGCTCGCCGCCCTTCGCGGCCGACCACGCGGGCGTGCCGGTACCGGTTTCGGCCATCGTGACGTGGCCGCCCAGCACCTCGTTGGAACCGGCCTGGCCCGAGCGCTGCGCGACCACCGCGACCTGCAGGTTGTGCTTCCTGGCAAACGCCTCCATCACGCGGGCTGACCAGAACGAGCCGCCGTCGCTCATGGTGATGGGCGTCGTCCTTGCATACTCCATCATCTGCCGGGCGGTGCTGAACGGCGCGGTCTTGGCCGCGAACAGCACACGCTCCTGCGGCATGTATCCGCCTATGATGGCCCAGTCTGCGAGGTCGATGGGCTTGTCCTGATAGGCCGCGGTAAAGGGCCCGTCGGTGAGGAGCGAGACGAGCGTGTAGCCGTCGGCATCCATCTGGCCGACCGATTTGATGGCGAGCGTGCCGCCTGTGCCCGCCTTGTTCTCCACGACAATCGTGGTGCCGAGCAGCTTCTCGAGCCTGTTGGCCAGGATGCGCGAGGTGACATCGGTCATGCCGCCGGCGCCGAAGCCGACCACCATGGTGATACGGCGCTCCGGGAAGCCCTCGGCGGAGGCCGTTCCAGACTGGAGCGCCGCGGCCAGGGCGAAGATCATGGCCGCGGCGAGCGACCTCGGATGCTTGCAGCTCATGTCTATTCCCCCTCCTCTGGTGTGGAACGTAGCGTGGGCCCGACGACGCCGAGACCGACCCGCAATGCCTCCGTGTCGAAGACATCGTCGGGCTTCACGTTGGCGATGTTGACGTCGG
Organism: Hyphomicrobiaceae bacterium; assembly: GCA_036555805.1. Lineage (GTDB taxonomy): Bacteria > Pseudomonadota > Alphaproteobacteria > Rhizobiales > Hyphomicrobiaceae > AWTP1-13. Next base: position 5,260 of record DATBKR010000022.1, read on the forward strand.
GCCCGAACGCCTTAATCAGCAGCTTGCGCATGTCGTAGACCTGCGCGAGGGTCACGCCGCTGATCCATGGCCCGGGCAGCTCGATCATCACGCGCGTCATGTCGAGGCGGCCGGTGACCGCGCCGATGAGATCCTCGTCGAGGCGGCCTTGGTCGACAAATTCGGCGGCTTCGACGAGCACCAGCTCCGAACCTGCAGCGAAGCACACGCCGGCCTGCTCGACGAGCTCGCTGGCGGTGGACTTGCGGTCCTTGGACCCCACCTCGCCGAATACCGACAGCCCGCCCGCGGCAGCCTCGCGGATGATGTCGCGCCGTTCGACCTCGGTCAGGGGCACACAGTTGTCGGAAATCTCGATGGTGGTGAAGCCGAGCGCGACGGCCTCCTCGAAGAAGCGCGGCAGCGCCTGCCGGCCCTGGGTGGCCAATACATACTCGGCAAACTGGCCGCCGATGAAGGGACGCACAGCGTGACGCGTGTAGAGATCGAGCTTCGACGTGAGATAGGAGCGGGAGTAAAGGCGCGCCGTTCCGACCGCGATCTTGGCGAAGTCCATGAAGTCGCCGGACAGCCCGAGCACGCTCTCCGTCTGCTCCCGCGTGAGGCCGAAGTCGGCCATCATCGTCAACCCGAAGCGGCGCGGCTTCTTCCTCGTGCGGGTCGCGGGCAATTCTACAAACGAAAACGGTTCCTCGCGGTCTTTGCCTGCCGTGGCGCGACCGGTCTGCATGGTCATTGCGTCCACTATCGCCCCTTCGTTTGTCTCCCGGAGGCCCCGGCGCCACCAGATGTTTGTGCAGCATGCACGGCAAGAAGCGGGCCGCCAACCTGAGAATCTCGACCTAAGGATTTCGACCTGAGAATCTTGGCGCTCGTGCGCGCAACGGATCGGGTTCGAATTGCCGGGGTACGCACCGGGTACGGACCCGCCCCACTGCGCTCGTGCCGGCAATCCAGCCTCGGAAAGGCCGACTCCGGATTTCGGAGCAGTCCGCCGTCGCCGTGTCAGCGCTGGACGCGCGTGATCTTCGAGCCTTCCAGGGTCAGATTGTACATCAGCCCCTTGCTGTCGAAGATGAAGCCGACGATGGGGCTGGCAATGCGGTTCGTATCGATCGATCCGCCGGCGCCCACCGTGATGATGGCCACCGAGGCGTCGACGCCGGCTTTCCAGCCGTGCGTGCGCCGGAAGCTCGCCAGCGCCTCCGGCGTGATGAACACGATGATGACGGTCCGGGCCTGTGCGCCGAGCTGGAACCCGATCGAGGCGGAGACGATGTTGTAGTAGTCGATCGTCCGCTCGCGCGTGACCAGCGCGCCCTCG
>DATBKR010000023.1:0-9525 GCA_036555805.1 Hyphomicrobiaceae bacterium
CGGCACATTCTACTTCGGGCTCGGCGACAAGTGGGACGAGACCAAGCTCAAGCCCTATCCTGCGGGCACATTCTTCTCCGAGCCGAAGGCTACGCCGCATTTTGTATGGGCGAGGGACGGCGAGGTTATCGTTCAGGTCACTGCCATCGGGCCGAGCGGCACGACGATGATCCCTCAGAGGTAGGCCAGCATCGCCTCGCTCAGCTTCGGCGGATGGCGGATGTGGGGTCACCTGCTGCCATGACCAGTACCGCTGGAGACGAGCTTGAAGTTCGCCTGATCAGGGTGGCACCACCGCGAGGCAAAACCCTGAAGTTGTCGCCCCCAACCAAGTTCACAGTCGCTTCAAGAACGTGAAGTTCATGTATCCCGTCGGGTATGCCACCTCAGACTCCTGCGCAAAGCCGAGCCTTCGATAAAAGCCGGGCGCCTGGAAGTCATGGGTCCGCACCACCATCTGCCCGCAGCCGCGCGAACGTGCTTCGGATTCAGCGGCGGCCATTAGGCGACTGCCTATTCCCCGCCCGCGCAGCGCTGCTGGGAGGTACAGCAAATCAACATAGCAGGTGCCGCCCCAGGTCCAGCCAAGGAGGCCGCCGGTTACCTCGCCACTGCTCCCGCGCAGGAAGATGGCGAGCCGGCGACCGTCGGCGAGCCCGGTACGTTCGACATTGAACTCATAAAGCAGCTGATCAAGACGGAGCATGTCCTCCGCAATCGGTTGGCTTTCAACTGCATAGGCGGCCACGGCATTATCTCCTGACGCTGGTCGGCGTGGGATCACGCTTTCATGTGCGCTTGCCCGGCCGGGCAAGCGATTGTCTTGGGGTACATGACGAACCGCGGACTCGATGCGACACCCCTTAAGGTCAACATTCTCCGGCTGCCCACAATCGACGATGAGGGCCACAAGGAAACAACCGCACTGTGGCCTCAGCGGAGGCGTAGCACGTCAAATCTCGGATGTCTCTTCAGGGTCTTGCTCTGGTCCGCCGAGGGCTCGGCGACGGTCGATGTAACACTGTTTCCTGCCGTCCCTCGATGCCGGTCGATCTGATTGGTCTCAGTGACGTTCATTCCGGTGGCACAAGTAGAGACCGGTCGACGGCATCATATCAGGCAGAGATGGGACCGTGGTCCCGATGAGGGCGGCTGGGGGAACGCTTCAGCAGAGGGAGACGGGCCAGAAGCGAAGGATGCTGACGAGCTTTACAAGTTGCCCGGATTTCAGCTGAACTTGTAAAACTTTTGTCCAATGAAATCAGGTACTTAATGCCAAAAAAACCTGCTTGGGAAGCTGATGTTCTGCCACTGAACTGCGCCCGCAAGTGCTTGATTATACTAGACAAATTTTGTTTGTGTCCACCCTAGTTTTACAAGTTCGGCCAAAAGCTTTACAAGTTCGGCGGTGTTGATGCTTTGTTCCGGAGTCAACTGGCATCGTTTGTAATGGGTCCGAGCCCTGTTGTGAAGGCGCGAGATCGCGGCGTGGAAAGTAACGTGGGCCGGCTTCAACAGCCTCACGGGGTGCAGGCAACGCGGCGAGGAGGCCAAGCTGGATGGTGAGGGTTTTCCGGGATACATGCTCCGTGGGAGGAAGTCACTCGGGCCTTTGACCCACATCTGCCGAAGCTCGACAGGCAGGGGCGAGGGTCTGACCCGGGTCTGACGCGGGCCTGACCCGGGCCATGGCCCGCCAACATGAATCGGGTTGAGTTCCCATCGTCACCCCACCACCTCATGGGCCAGCGAAACGAGAGAAGCCACACCATGGGTGCCCTACACCGCTACTTCATCTTCGAGATCGCGGGCGGCTTTTGCGGCATCGCCTGGAACGATGTCGGCATTACGCGCTTTCAGCTTCCCGCGAAGAGTGCCGAGATCGCCGAACGCATGATGCTGCGCCGGACGCCCGCCGCCCAACCCGGCGCGCCGACCGCCATGGTGGGCGAGGCCGTCGCTGCCGTGAAGCGCTACTTCGAGGGCGAGGAAACGGACTTCGCGCAGCTTGAGCTCGATCTCGATGGGCAGGATGAATTCTTCAAACGGGTGTATGCCTCGGCACGCCGCGTCAAATGGGGACAGACGACCACATATGGCGCCCTCGCCAGGGAATTGGGGGGCGGGCCGGAGACGGCGCGCGACGTCGGTCAGGCCATGGCCAGAAACCCGATCCCATTGATGATCCCATGCCACAGGGTCTTGGCGGCCGGGGGCAAGATCGGCGGATTTTCGGCTCCAGGCGGAGCGGCCGCCAAGATGCGCATGCTCGCGCTCGAGAACGTCCGGTTCGAGCCATCGAAAGACAGCCAGGAGTCTTTCGGGTTTTGATACGCAACTCCTTGACTTATCGGGCCCCTGGCCGCAAATGTCGGCACCTGCGACAGGCTGGCGTGTACAGTTCTTCGCCCTCCCGCCAGAAGCGAAACCGATGGATCGAACCGTCAACGTGCGCACCTACCTCGACTTCGAGAAGCCGGTCGCCGAGCTCGAGAGCAGAATCGCGGACCTCAAGGCCATCGACGGCGACGAGGATGCCGTCTCCATCACCGAGGAGGTGACGCGCCTGCAGCAGAAGGCGCATCAGGCACTGATCGACACCTACGCCAAGCTCACGCCCTGGCAGAAGACACAAGTTGCGCGCCATCCCGACCGCCCGCACTGCCTCGACTACGTCTCCGCACTGATCGAGGACTTCGTGCCGCTGGCGGGCGACCGCTACTTCGCCGAAGACGCCGCCATCATGGGCGGCATCGGCCGTTTCCGGGGACGCTCCATCGTGGTGATCGGCCACGAGAAGGGCTCCGACACCGAGGGCCGCATCAAGCACAACTTCGGCATGGCGCGCCCGGAGGGCTACCGCAAGGCAGTGCGCCTCATGGACCTCGCCGAGAAGTTCGAACTGCCGGTGCTGGCGCTGGTGGACACCGCCGGCGCCTATCCAGGCATCGGCGCCGAGGAGCGCGGCCAGGCCGAGGCCATCGCCCGCTCCACCGACCGCTGCCTGTCGCTCACCGTGCCCATGGTGGCCGTGGTGATCGGCGAGGGCGGCTCCGGCGGCGCGGTGGCCATCGCCACCGCCAACCGCGTGCTGATGCTGGAGCACGCGATCTACACGGTGGCCTCGCCCGAGGCGGCGGCCTCCATCCTCTGGCACGACCCGGCGCGTGCCATCGACGCCGCCACCAACATGAAGATCACGGCCCAGGACCTGAAGACCCTGGGCGTCATCGACGTCATCATCTCCGAGCCCGTCGGCGGCGCGCACCGCGACCCGGCGCTCGTGTTCCGCCGCACCGGCGACGCCGTCGCCAAGGCGTTCGCCGAGCTCTCAGCCCTCAGCCCGGAGGCCGTGCGCCGCCAGCGCCACGACAAGTACCTGGCGATCGGGCGGAATCTGTAGGCAACGCGGGGTCAGACCCCTCGCTTCCGAGGTCAGCATATCCACGCAGCGCCGAGGCGAGGGGTCTGACCCCGTTCCGCCCATGTGGCGGTAGCGCAACGATTGGGCGCGGCCGTGGGGAGCGGCTGCGGCGTCGGTTGTTGGCCAGCCGATGTTGCGATAGGCTCGCCACGCCGAGGCCATTAATAGCGCGTTAATCCTCCTGGGGAATCAATTCGCTCTCGGCCTTTGAGGGAGAGGGGTAATGCGAGGGGCCTGCCTTGGAAGTCCGTTGCGGCCGTCGCGCTGGGTCCTGGCGGTCGCCGCCGTGGCGAGCGCGCTTTCGGCCTGCGCCACCATGGAGACGCCCCCGGCGCACTTGATGCCGCTGCCCAAGGAGACGGTGGCGCTGCTCGGCAAGAAGCACATCCAGGTGCAGGCGCCGATCTTCATCCGCATCTACAAGGAGGAGTCGGAGCTGGAAGTGTGGAAGATGCGCGACGACGGGCGCTTCTACCACCTGAAGACGTTTCCGATCTGCAACTGGTCGGGCCAGCTCGGGCCGAAGGTGCGCGAGGGCGACCGGCAGTCGCCCGAGGGGTTCTACACCATCACCAAGGAGCAGATGAACCCCAACTCGAACTACCATCTGGCGTTCAATCTCGGCTTCCCCAACCCCTACGACAAGTCCAACAAGCGCACCGGCGAGTTCCTCATGGTGCACGGCGGCTGCGGCTCGTCCGGCTGCTACGCCATGACCGACGCGCTGATGGAAGAGCTGTACGCGCTGGTGCGCGAGGCCTTCAACGGCGGGCAGACGGTGGTGCATGTGCACGCCTACCCGTTCCGCATGACCAAGCAGAACATGGCGGCCCACGCCAAGAGCGAATGGCGGGGTTTCTGGCGCACCCTGAAGGAGGGTCACGACTACTTCGAGCTGACCCGCCAGGTGCCCACCGTCGCCGTCTGCAACCGGCGCTACGTGGTGAACGTCGCGATGGCGCACGGCGACCCGTCCAGGCTCGATCCGGCGGCAGCCTGCCCCGCCTTCCAGCATCCGAAGCCGAGCCCGTTCACGCCCAAGCCCGGCGAGCAGTTCGCGGAAGAGCGCATGGCGGTGCCCGGCGAGAAGCTGCGCTCGGTGGCGCGCAGCGACTGGGACACGCCGCTCATGGGGCTGACGAAGGCGCCCCAGGCCGTCTCCGACTGGTGGCGGGGTCTGCTGCCGAGCCTGGGCCTCGGCAAGCCGGACGCCCCCTCGGGCGCCCAGTCGGGCTCCAAGTGAGCGGCCGGCGCGTCGGCGTCGCAAGAGTTGCGAGAGTTACAAGACTTGGGAGCAGCGCTTGCGCGCACGACGGTGGCTCGTCGGCGTCCTGCTCGTCGCGGGTGCCGGCCTCATCCTGCTGGGTTTGACACGGGTTCTCGATCTGGATCGGCTTCGCATCGAGGCCGAGCGCCTGCGCCGGCACGCCTACGTCGCGGCCGGCATGCCGCTGCCGGGCACGCCCGCGCTCGGCGACCTGGAGAAGCGCCTCGCGGCCCAGGGCCTGGAGCTGGGCGCGCCAGTATTCATCCGCATCTTCAAGCTGGAGTTCGAACTCGAGGTGTGGATGAAGCACGGCGATCGCTTCGAGCGCTTCGCGGTCTACCCCATCTGCCGCTGGTCGGGCTTGCTGGGCCCGAAGATCGCCGAGGGCGACTGGCAGGCACCCGAGGGCTTCTACACCGTCGACGCCAAGGCGCTGAACCCGTCCAGCCGCTGGCATCGCAGCTTCAACCTTGGCTTCCCCAACGCCCTCGACCGGGCCCACGGCCGGACGGGCAGCTACCTGATGGTGCACGGCGGCTGCTCCTCGATCGGCTGCTACGCCATGACGGATGCGGCGATCGACGAGATCTGGCGCCTGGTGAGCGCGGCCCTGCAGCGGGGCCAGCCCCGTTTCCACGTGCACATCTTCCCGTTCCGCATGACCGACGAGCGCCTGGCGGACCGCAGTGGCGCGCCGTGGGCCGCGTTCTGGCGCGACCTCAAGCCCGGCTACGACGCGTTCGAGGCCACGGGGCTGCCGCCCAGGGTCTCCGTCTGCCAGGGGCGCTATGCCGTGTCGCCCGACCAGCCGGGCACTGCGGGCAGCTCCCCCATCGAACCTGGGTGCCCGAAAGCAACGGGCGCGAAGACCTGAGCCGCCTCCGGACTTCTCCCACCTTGAGCTTTCACACAAAATTAGGCATCACATCCGACGGCATATGACGTGCAGCGTGGCAAGTAGGGGTGTCGCGTGGAACGCAGGGCCTTGGGCCTGATGTGTGCCGTGCTGTTGGGCTTGACTGCGACGGAGGCCGCAGAGCTGGTCGCCGCAGATGGCCCCGTCGCGCCCCAGGCCGTTACCCCCGGGGCCATCGCCCCGCAGGCCGTTTCCCCCGAGCCCGCCACCCCGGCGCCCGCCGATCAAACCGCTGCCGCCGCCGCGCCTCCGGCCGCCGCGTCGGATGGTCTGGCGCAGGCGCATGGCAAGCTGGGCGTGGCGCGCGTGCCCCTCGATGCCGCGGCCGAGGGCGAGCTGGAGCGCCGCCTCGCCGACAAGGGCATGAAGGTTGGCGGCCCGATCCTGATCCGCATGTTCAAGTCCGAGGCCGTGCTGGAGCTGTGGATGGAGACGGGCGGCCGCTTCGAGCTGTTTGCCACCTATCCCATCTGCAACTGGTCCGGCTCACTGGGCCCCAAGCTCACCGAGGGCGACAAGCAGAGCCCGGAGGGGCTCTACTCCATCGGGGCACGGCAGCTCCATTACAGCGTGCGCTGGCGGCGCGCGCTCGACCTCGGCTTTCCCAACACCTACGACCGCGCGTCCAAGCGTACCGGCTCCGACGTGCTCGTGCACGGCGGTTGCACCTCGACCGGCTGTTTCGCCATGACCGATGCCGCCATGGAGGAGATCTTCCGGCTGAGTGAGGCGGCCCTGGCGCACGGGCAGAAGCGCATCCAGGTGCACGCTTTCCCCTTCCGCCTGACGGCGGACAACCTCGCGGCGCATGCCGGCAGCGAGTGGGACGGGTTCTGGGCCAACCTCAAGGAGGCCTACGATCTGTTCGAGCGCACCAGGACGGCGCCGACGGTGAGCGTCTGCAACGACCGGTACGTGGTCAGCGAGACTGCCGGCCCGGCCCCAGGCTGCACCGAGAACATGGCCACGGTGGACACCGGCCGGCGGCGCCGCTGGCGCGCGGCCCACAGCCGTGGCCCTCGCAGCGCGCTCAGGGCCTACGCCGCCGCCCGGCGCGCGCGCCACGCGGCCAAGGCACGGCAGCAGCGGCAGGCGCTGCAGGCCGCCGGTCAACGCAAGCTGCCCAAGTAGGCCCGCGCGCGGCGCGCCCTATCTGCGGGCCGTCGCGGCGCTCGCATAGGTGACGCGATAAATGGCGCCGTTGTACTCGTCCGACACCAGCAGCGAGCCATCCGGCAGCGGCTGCACGTCCACCGGCCTGCCCCAGAAGGAGTTGGAGGCCTTGTCGAGGAAGCCCGTCATGAACGGCGTGATGGCGGCCTTGCCGCCCTCGATCCTGGCCTGCACGACGTCGTAGCCGAACTTCTGGTCCCTGTTCCAGGAGCCGTGCCGGGCGATGAAGGCCGTGCTCCTGTAGGCGGCCGGGAACATGCTGCCCGTGTAGAACCGCATGCCGAGCGCCGCCGCGTGCGGGCCGAGCAGGGCTGCGGGTCCCATGACCCCGACACACGGAGCGGGCTTCCTCACCGTGGTGTCTGCAATGCCCTGGGCATGGCAGAAGGGGAACCCGTAGAAGGCGCCCTCGGCTCCCTTGGGTACCCGGTTCAGCTCGTCCTGCGTGCCCTCGTTGCCGACCCAGTCCGGGCCATTGTCCGTGAACCACAGCTCCTTGGTCTGCGGATGCCAGTCGAAGCCCAGCGAATTGCGCACGCCGCGCGCCACGATCTCGATATCGGAGCCGTCGAGCTTCTGGCGGCGAATCTGGCCGTGCATGCCCGTGTTGAACTCGCACACGTTGCACGGCGCGCCGATCGACATGTAGAGCCTCTTGTCCGGGCCGATGGCGGCGAACTTCCAATTGTGGTGCGTCGATTCCGGCAGGATGAACCTCTCGGTTACGTCCTTGAACTGCGGGTTGTCGAGCGCGTCCTCGATGCCGTCGAAGCGCAGCGCCTTGTCGACGGCGATGACGAACAGCCGGCCGTCGTGGAAGGCGAGGCCGTTGGGCTGGTTGAGCCCCTCGGCTATGACCTTGAAGGTGCGCTGGGCACCCTTGTCGGTGACGGCGTAGACCTTGCCGACCGCGCGCGTGCCCACGAAGACCGTGCCCTTGTCCCCGAGCCGCATCGTGCGCACGCCCGGCATGCCGTGTGCCCACAGCTCGACCTTGAAGCCCTTCGGCACTTTGAGCCGCTCCAACGGGATCTTGTCAGGCGGCGTGACCGTCAGCGGCGTTGCATGCGGCTTCAGGTTGAGATTCTGCCTGGTCCTGGCCATCAGCGCCTGCGACTGATCGAGAGGGTTGGCCTCCGGGCCACTGGCCGCGTGGGGCGCCTGTTGGGCATTGACCCACGCCGCGGGGACGGCCCCTGCAACGGCGGCCAGGACGATGGCAGCCGCCAGCCTTCCCGCTAGAAGTCCAGCGCTTCGCATAGCCGTCCCCTCCGTCTGTGTAGTCGTTTGCAGCCGGCGCGCTTGGCACGCGCACCTGCCGGCGAGAGTACGCGACGCGGAGCAACGCTGCCATTTCCGTCCCTTGATTGTCCGCCCCTTGACCGTCGGCCGCCCGGCTTGACAGCGGCCCTGGGCATGGCAGACGGTGCCGTCGTAAAATCGCAGACGAGGCATTTGCCGCAATCCGGCCGGCTCGCTTCAGCGGTATATCTGCAGAGAGTCCAGCCTCGACAGACCGCCCAGGGGAGAGACATCCATGCGCGAATACACGCCCGAGAACATCACCGATACCGTCATCGAGCAGATGTCTACGACGCCCGACCCGCGCATGAAGGAGATCATGGAAAGCGCCGTGCGCCACCTGCACGCCTTCGCGCGCGAGGTGAAGCTGACGCCGGCCGAGTGGATCAGGGGCATCGAGTTCATGACCAAGGTCGGCCAGATGTGCTCCCCGGCACGCCAGGAGTTCATCCTCCTGTCCGACACGATGGGCCTTTCCGCGCTGGTCAACGTCATGCACGACAAGACCAAGATGGAGGAGGCGACCGGCGCCAGCCTGCTGGGGCCGTTCTTCCGCGAGAATACGCCCCCGTTCGAGCATGGCGCCAGCATCGCCAGGATCGACAAGGGCGGCCAGGAGATCGTGCTCTACGGCCGCATCACCGATGCGCAGGGCCGGCCGCTGCCCAATGCCATGCTCACGGTATGGCAGACGGCGGCCGACGGCCGCTACGACATCCAGAACAGCCTGGAGGAGATCGACTGCCGCGGCATCTTCTTCACCGACAAGGATGGCAACTACCTCGTGCGCACCGTGCGCCCGCTCGGCTACTACATCCCGCTCGACGGCCCGGTCGGGCAGATGGTGCTGGCGCAGAAGCGCCACGGCAAGCGGCCCGCGCACATCCACTTCCTGGTGGCGGCGCCCGGCTACCGGGAGCTGGTCACCGCGCTCTATCTCGCCGGCGACGAGCATCTCGACGACGACGTCGTGTTCGGTGCCTCCGGCGACCTGGTGGTGGACGTGAAGAGCAGCGATCGGGCGTGCCCGATCGCAGGGCTGCCCAGCGTGCACTTCGACTTCAGCTTGGCGCGCGAGAGCGAGGCCGACAGGAAGGCCGGGCGGGTCGGCGCCGATCCCGCCCAGGTGACAAAGTCCGGAAACGGCGCGCCCGCCGGCCCCTACGGCGCACCCCCGCCCGAGGTTCTGGCGGCCGAGCAGAAGAAGGGCGGCTTCCTCGGCGGCCTGTTCCGCAAATAGGGGCACGCGCAGGCGCCGGACCCCACCGCGGCCGGAGAGTCCGGAGCGAGTACAGGAAGTCGCAAGGGCTCTGTCGTGCTCGCCGTCGGCCGCATCGGCCCACGGGTACCACCAGGGCTTGGCGGAATGCACGGTTGCTATGGCGAATAGCGCGTGCTAGTGGGAGCCGCGTCGGGCGCCAATCACGCTTTGTTCCGCCCCGG
>DATBKR010000024.1:0-2592 GCA_036555805.1 Hyphomicrobiaceae bacterium
CTGCTGCACGAGCGGCTGTGGGAGGCCATGCTGCGCAACCCGGGTCTCAACTTCCTCATCTGCTTCGTGCTGGCGGCCGGCATCTGCTACGCCTTCGCGCAGGTGTTGCGCCTCTACCCCGAAATCCGCTGGGTCAACGCCTTCCGCATCGCCGATCCTGGGCTCTCCATCTCGGCCCGGCCGGTGCTGCTGGCCCCCATGGCCACCATGCTGCGCGACCGCTCAGGGTCGCTCTCGCTCTCGGCCACGTCCATGCGCTCGATCATGGACTCCATCGCCTCGCGTCTCGACGAGGCGCGCGACACCGGCCGCTATCTCGTGGGCCTGCTCGTGTTCCTCGGCCTGCTCGGCACCTTCTGGGGCCTGCTCGACACCATCTCCTCGGTGGGCGCCACCATCGGTGCCATCGACATGCGCGCCTCCGACAGCGTCACCGTGTTCGATGAACTCAAGCGCGGGCTCGCCGCTCCGCTGCGCGGCATGGGCACGGCATTCGCCTCGTCGCTGCTGGGCCTCGGCGGCTCCCTGGTGCTGGGCTTCCTGGAGCTGCAGGCAAGCCATGCCCACAGCCGCTTCTACAACCAGCTGGAGGAGTGGCTGTCGGGCATCACCGAGCTGGCACCGGGCGGCTCGCAGACCAGCGACTACGCCAGCCGCCAGCTCTACGCCGCCATCCACGACATGCACCGCGCCGTGCTCGACCTCAACGAGCGGGTGGGCGCCATCCCGAGGATGGACGGCGGCGGTGCGCCGGCCGACGAGGCCGTGCGCGAGCTGGCCAAGGGCGTGGACCAGCTCGTACGCCAGATGCGCGCCGAGCAGAAGGTCGTGCGCGAGTGGGTGGACGAGCAGGCCGCCCAGCAGTCGGAGGTGGCAACGGTGCTCAAGGAACTGGCGGCCAGCGTGCCGCGGAAGGGCTAGCCGATGGCTCTCTCGCGCTCACGCCGGGCGGGCGGCGGCCACGACCTGTTCTGGCCGGGCTACGTGGACGTGCTCTCCACGCTGCTGCTCGTGGTCACCTTCCTGCTCTCCGTGTTCATGGTGGCCCAGTTCTACGTGAGCCAGGAAGCCTCGGGCAAGGACACGGCCCTGCGCCGCCTGCAGCGCCAGATCGCCGAGCTTACCAGCCTCCTCAGCCTGGAGAAGGGCCAGGGCAAGAAGACCCAGGACGAGCTCGCCGCCCTGCAGTCCGTGGTCGCCACGCTGCGGGCCGACAACGAGCGTCTCACCGGCCTCGCCGGCATGGGCGGCGAGAAGGATGCCCGCATAGCCTCCCTCACCAAGGAGCTGGCCGACAAGAGCCTGCTCACCAGCGAGGCGCAGGCCAAGGTGGATCTGCTCAACCAGCAGCTCCTGCAGCTGCGCCGCCAGATGGCCGCCCTGCAGGAGGCGATCAACGCCTACGAAGTGAAGGACAAGGACAGCCAGCTCCGCATCGCCGACCTGGGCAACCGCCTCAACACGCTGCTCGCCAAGCAGGTGCAGGAGCTGCAGCGCTACCGCTCGGATTTCTTCGGCCGCTTGCGCGAGCTGTTGCGCGACCGCAAGGACATCCGCGTCGTCGGCGACCGTTTCGTGTTCGAATCGGAGGTGCTGTTCCCGTCCGGCCAGGCCAACCTGACCGTGGAGGGGCTCGCCTCCATCGACCAGCTGGCGACGGCGATCCGGGAGCTGGAGAAGTCCATCCCGCCCGAGATCGACTGGACGTTGCAGGTGGAGGGCCACACCGACGTGCGCCCGATCAACAGCGCCCAGTTCCCGTCCAACTGGGAGCTGTCCAGTGCGCGCGCCACCACCGTGGTGAAGTACCTGATCACCCGCGGCGTCTCACCGCGCCGCCTGGTGGCGGCCGGATACGGTGAGTTCCAGCCGCTGGAGGAGGGGACCACCGAGGACGTCCTGCGCCGCAACCGGCGCATCGAGCTCAAACTAACCAATCGTTAGGGTGCCGTCGCTCCAGATAGCTCCTGCAGCCTAGGATACCGCACGACAAGAGCAGGAGGGCCCGAACGTGCTCGACTGGTTCTTCAGAAGCAACGGCCGCAAGCGCGTGATCGACTGGCTGGGGCTGGACGCACGCATCGACTCGGGGCTCGTTTCGGCGTGGGAGAAGGCGAAGGACCGCTACGACGCCTTCTCCACGTTCTTCGCCCGCTTCCGCCTGACGGGCTGGAAGCGCGGCGTGAACGAGCTGATCTCCGAGGCCCTGACGCTCGGCGTCGGCGGGCTGGCCCTGCTCTACGTCATGGCCATCCCGGCGCTCACCGAATTCGACGAGAGCCGATTCACCGCCGGCAAGTTCGCGGTCACGTTCGTCGACCGCAACGGCACCGAGATCGGCCGGCGCGGCATCCTGCACAACGACGCGGTCTCGCTGGAGGAGATCCCAGACCACCTGATCAAGGCCACGCTCGCCACCGAGGACCGCCGCTTCTACGACCACTTCGGCATCGACATCCTCGGCACGCTGCGCGCCCTCATGGAGAACGCGCGCGCCAACGAGGTTGTGCAGGGCGGGTCGTCGATCACCCAGCAGCTGGCCAAGAACCTGTTCCTGTCCAACGAGCGCTCGCTATCGCGCAAGATCAAGGA
>DATBKR010000025.1:0-26274 GCA_036555805.1 Hyphomicrobiaceae bacterium
CGCGGCGGGTCGCAGCACCTGTGCGAGGCGGCGCGCGTCGGCGACCTGATCGAGGTCTCCAACCCCATCAATCGCTTCCCCCTGATCGAGCACGCGGCGGCGAGCATCTTCATCGCCGGCGGCATCGGCATAACGCCCATCCTGCCGATGCTCGACAGGCTCGCCGCTCTCGGCTGCCCGTTCGTCGTGCATTACAGCGTCCGCGACCACAAGGGGCTGCCGTTCCAGTCGCGCCTCGCCCGCCATGGCGACAGGGTGCGGACGGCCTTCAGCCGCCAGCCGGGCGGCGGCCGCCTCGACGTCGCCGCCATCGTCGAGGCGGCGCCGGTGGATGCCGAGCTCTACTGTTGCGGCCCGCGCGGCATGCTCGATGCCTTTGCCAAGGCGGCGGCCGGCCGCGACCCGGCCCGCATCCACGTGGAGCATTTCGCAGCCGCCGAGCCGGCAGCCGTCGAAGGCGACTTCGAGGTGGTGCTGGCGCGCAGCGGCCGAACGGTGCCAGTGCCGCAGGGCAAGACCATTCTCGACGCCCTCAACGCGGCCGGCCTCATGCCCAACTGCTCGTGCGTGCAGGGCGTGTGCGGCACCTGTGAGACGCGCGTGCTCGACGGCGTGCCCGACCACCGCGACGTCATCCTGACGCCGGAAGAGCGCGCACAGAACCGCACCATGATGATCTGCGTGTCGGGCGCCAGGACCGGCCGCCTGGTGCTCGACTTGTGAGCCCGTGAACGTTTGCGATCGAACGGAGACCCGCGCCATGAGCCTCGTCGAACCCAAACCCGCCGCCACCATCGACAGCTCAGTCGACATTGGCACCGGCTATGGCCGCAAGCCCGCGCGCTTCAATGCCGATTGGACGCTGGTTGGGCCGGGCACGAAGATGGGCGAGCTCCTGCGGCGCTACTGGCACCCCGTCGGGCTCTCCAGCCATGCCACCGACACGCCGCGGCAGGTGCGGGTGCTCGGAGAGGATCTGATCCTGTTCCGCGACAAGACCGGCCAGCCCGGCCTCGTGCACAACCGTTGCGCCCACCGCGGCACCACGCTCTACTACGGCCGGGTGGAGGAGCGGGGCATCCGCTGCTGCTATCACGGCTGGCTGTTCGACGTGGAGGGCCGCTGCCTGGAGCAGCCGTGCGAGCCCGACGGCGGCCGCCATCGCGACCGCGTGCGCCAGCCCTGGTATCCGGTGCGCGATCAGTACGGCCTGGTCTTCGCCTACATGGGCCCGCCGGAGCGCAAGCCCGTGCTGCCGCGCTACCGCTGCCTGGAGGAGCTGGAAGAAGGCGAGTTCCTGGAGACCAACGACACCAGCATCGGCGGCGGCGGTCCCACGATCGTCCCCTGCAACTGGTTCCAGCACTACGACAACCTGCCCGATACATTCCACGTCTACGTGCTGCACACCACCTTCAGCGGCGTGCAATTCGTGAACGCCATGGGCATCCTGCCCGAGGTCTCCTGGCACCTGACCGACAAGGGCGTGAAGACCGTCAGCATCCGCAAGCTGGAGGACGGCCGCACCTTCCGCCGCATCAGCGAGGCGGTGCTGCCGACGCTGCGGGTGATCCCCAACCCCAAGGTGGGCCGCTACGGCCGCGTCGAATCGATCGGCTGGGTGCTGCCCATCGACGATACCAGCTTCCGCATCTACACCGCCGCCCGCGTGCGCGAGCCCGGCGAGCTCGCCCGCTCGCGCTCACGCCTCAACGGCAAGCTCTGGGAGGAGCTGACCGACGAGGAGCACCGGCGTTTTCCCGGCGACTACGAGGCGATGGTCGGCCAGGGTCCGATCACGCTCCACGACGAGGAGCATCTCGCTACCACCGACACCGGCATCGTCATGCTGCGCCGCTTCTTCCAGCGCCAGCTCGATGCCGTCGCCGCCGGGCGCGATCCCGTCGGCGTCGTGTTCGACGAGAGCAAGGCCATGGTCGATTTCGAGGCCGGCAACTACCTGGAGTGAGCACCGTGGCGGCGCGCCGTAGGGTGGGTTAGCGCGAAGCGCGTAACCCACCGTGCCACAATCGCGAATGTTGTGCTTGTCATGGTGGGTTACGGGCCTTCGGCCCTAACCCACCCTACGTCGGCTACGCCGGCGCAAAATGAACAAGGGGAGGAAACAATGAAGAGGTTCGTTCGGCTCCTGGCGGGGTTTGCCGCCGCCATCGCCGTCGCCACGGCGGCGTCGGCCGACTGGAAGCAGTCGCCGGCCGTCAAGGAGCTCTACGAGAAGGCCAAGGCGGAGGGCGAGGTGGTGATCTGGGGCACCAACACCCGCGAGGTGGACTGGATTCCCGCCGCGTTCACGGCCGAGTGGCCCGGCATCAAGGTGAACGCGCTCGGCGACAACGACATCGCGCCCAAGATCATCGCCGAGACGCGCGCCGGCCGCCACGCGGTGGATGTCTACTGGAGCTCGATCACTGGCGTCGCTCCGATTGTGCAGCGTGAACTGCCGACGCCGGTGGACTGGTCGATATTCGGCTTGAGCAAGGACAACACCGCCTTCGACGGCCGCATGGGCTTCACCAACAACATCGTCTACGTCGTCGCCTACGACACGCGGAAGATGTCCGAGACTGACATGCCGAAGACCTGGGACCAGCTCATCGAGCCGAAGTACAAGGACAAGATGGCCGGCAGCCTGTTCCTGATGCCGCGGCTCGTCAGCGCGCTCAGCATCAAGTGGGGCCAGGACAACGCGCTCGACTTCGCCCGCAAGCTGGCCGGCGACACCGGCATCCTGCTGACCCGCGCGCCGCGCGAATCGATCCTGCAGTCGGGCGAGCGGGTGATGGCGGCAGGCGAGGTCGATACCCTGCCCAAGCTGTGGGCCGCGGGCGGCATGCCGGTCAAGTACGTGATTCCCGCGCCGGTGGTGCTGGGCCAGTTCGGCGCCACCGTGCTGGCCAGGGCGCCGCATCCCAACGCAGCGCGCCTGCTGGCCGGCTGGCTCACCTCGAAGGAAGGCAAGATGGCGCGCGAGAAGAGCAATTTCGAGGTCGACTACCGGCCTGGGTCCGACCATCCCGATGCGCAGAAGATCTACGCCAGCGGCGTGGCCGTCATCGAGGACAGGGTGGAGGAGATGGAGGCGCGCGCGGCGCTCTATAAGAAGGCGGCCGACATCCTGACGGGACAGTCCAAGTAGTGCTCCGATTCCAACAAGGCGCGCATCGCAGGTTGGGTCAAGCGAAGCGCAGACCCAGCACGCGGCGGGAGCAACCGAGCCGTGTTGGGTCTTCGCTGTCGCTCGACCCAACCTACGCTTCGCTTGATTCAACCTACTGCGCGGATCGGAGGCAGCATCGGTGCAATACGCTGCGCTTATTGCACCCTACGTTCCCGGCGTTCGGCGCGCCATGACCGAGATCGCCCTGCCCGCGCCGCGGCGAGCGCGCCGCCGCGCCCGCCAGCGGACCGGCCTCGATTTCTGGGGCCGGGTCGTCGTCGTCGCCGGCGTGGCGGTGGCCGTCTACCTCATCGCGGCGCCGCTCGCCATGTTGCTGGTGACGGCGTTCCGCGGCCCGGCCGAATTCCTGCCGTTCGAGCCGGGCGCACGCTGGACCCTCGCCAACGTCATCCAGGTCTACGCCGATCCGGCGCTTTACGGCCGCGTGATCCCGGATACGCTGGTGTTCGTGGCCGGCTCGGTCGGCTTGAGCTTCTCGATCGGCTTCGCCCTCGCCTGGCTGATCGAGCGCACCGATCTGCCGGGCCGCGAGGCCTGGTTCACGCTGATCCTGTTCCCGCTGCTGGTGCCGACCATCGTGCTCGGCATCGCCTGGGTCTTCCTGATGGGGCCCAAGGCGGGCTGGCTCAACCTGGGCCTGCGCTCCCTGCTCGGACACGGGGGCGAGGGGCCGATCAATGTCTTTACCATGGGCGGCCTGATCGTGTGCCAGGCGCTCGCCTCGGTGCCGTTCGTGTTCATCCTGTTGACCGCGGCGCTGCGCACCATGAATCCGACCCTGGAGGAGGCGAGCGCCGCGTCCGGAGCCTCGCCCGTGACCACGTTCCGGCGCGTGACCGTGCCGGTGCTGCTGCCCGGCATTCTGGCGCCGTTCATGCTGGTCTGCCTGGTGACCCTGGAGCAGTTCGAGCTGCCGAGCATCATCGGCGTGCCGGCCAAGGTGAGCATCTTCAGCTACCGCATCCTCTACGAGCTGAACCCTGCCGACGGCCTGCCGAACTACGGTGCCGCGGCAGCGGTGGCTCTGCCGTTCCTGGCGCTCGGCATCGTCCTGCTCGCGCTCTACAACCTCGCCATACGGCGCGCGGACAGGTTCGTGACCGTCACCGGCAAGGCCTACGTGCAGCGCCGGCTGCCGCTCGGCCGCTGGCGCGTACCGGCGCTCATGTTCGTGGGCGCCTATGTGGTGATCGGGGCGTTGCTGCCGGCGGCGATCCTCGTCTGGGCCAGCCTGCTCGGCTATGTACCACCCTCGCTCTCAGCGCTCAGGGAAGCGTCGTTCGCAGCCTATGGCCGGCTGTTCTCCGATCCGATCTTCTGGCTCGCGGTGCGCAATACGCTCTTCGTCGCCGGTGCCTCGGCGCTCGTCATCAGCCTGCTCGGCGGCCTCGTGGGGTGGACGCTCCTGCGCCTGCGCTTCCCGGGCCGCACGCTGCTCGATTTCTTCTCCTTCATGTCGATCGGCATTCCCTCGGTGATCGCCGGCCTCGCGGTCATGCTGCTCTACCTGACCGTGCCGATCGGCATCTACGGCACCGTGGCGATCCTGATCGTCGCCTACAGCTATCGCCTGGCAGTCTCGACGCGGCTCGCCAAGGCCGGCCTCATGCAGCTCCACCGCGAGCTGGAGGAGGCATCGGTCGCTTCCGGCGCGCGCTGGATGAGCACGCAGGGGCGCATCGTGCTGCCGCTCCTGCGCGCCCCGCTGTTCTCCAGCTTCGTGCTGCTGTTCATCGTCGGCGTGCGCGAGTTCACGCTGCCGCTCATCCTGCACAGCCAGGACAACGTGGTGCTGTCGGTGCTGCTGTGGAAGCTGTTCCAGAACGGCGATGCGCCGCAGGCGGCGGCGCTGGCCACGGTCATCGTCTTACTCGTCGTCCCCGTGGTGGCGATGGCGCGCCGCGCGCTCATGCGGGCCGGAGGCTGACGCCGGTGCTGAAGGTCACGAACCTCGTCAAGGCGTTCCCAGGCAAGGACGGCCCGGTGACGGTGATCGACGGCATCTCGTTCGGGGTAGCCGAGGGCCTGTGCTGCGCGCTGCTCGGTCCCAGCGGCTGCGGCAAGACCACGACGCTGCGCTGCGTCGCGGGACTGGAGACGGCCTCTTTCGGCCGCATCGAGATCGACGGCAGGGTGGTGTCGGACCCCGAGGCGGGGCTGTTCGTGCCGGTGCACGAGCGCCCCATCGGCATGGTATTCCAGTCCTACGCCATCTGGCCGCATCTCGACGTGTTCGAGAACGTCGCCTATCCGCTGCGGGTCCAGCGCCCGCGTGTACCGCGCACCGGGATCGGGGCGCAGGTGGCCCAGGTTCTCGCCCTCGTCGGCATGGCCGACATGGCCCGGCGCCCGGCAACCCAGCTGTCGGGTGGCCAGCAGCAGCGCGTGGCGCTGGCGCGCGCGCTGGTGCGCCGGCCGGCTCTGCTGCTGCTCGACGAGCCTCTGAGCAACCTCGACGCGCGGTTGCGCGTCAGCATGCGCAACGAGCTCGCCGAGCTTATCGCGCGTATCGGTGTCACCGCGCTCTACGTCACCCACGACCAGGCCGAGGCCTTCGCGCTCGCCCACCGTGTCGCCGTGATGAACGCCGGTCGGATCGTGCAGGAGGGCACGCCGCGCGATATCTACGCCCGGCCGCGCGCTCCGTTCGTCGCCGAGTTCCTGGGTGCCGCCAACCTTCTCGCCGGCCGCGTGGCGGAGCGGGCGGGCAACGGCGTCGCGCGGATCGCCATCGAGGGCTCAGATGCGCGCTTTGCGTTCGAGACCGCGGCACCGGCCGGCGCCGCGGTCGATCTGGTGCTGCGCCCCGAGCACCTGATCGTGAGTACGTCAAAGCCGGGAGAGCAGGCCAACGTCCTGGCCGGCTGCATTGGCAAGATCAACTTCCTCGGCAGCGTGATCGAGTTCGTCGTCAACGTCGAGGGCGGACCGCAGCTGCGCGCCCTGGCCGCGCCGGACCTCGACCTCGCCGAGGGCACGCAG
Source organism: Hyphomicrobiaceae bacterium (assembly GCA_036555805.1). GTDB lineage: Bacteria > Pseudomonadota > Alphaproteobacteria > Rhizobiales > Hyphomicrobiaceae > AWTP1-13. Next base: position 6,182 of record DATBKR010000025.1, read on the forward strand.
GTCTGGCTCCGCGCCGCCTCCGCCACCGTGATCGAGCGCTGAACGGGCAACGCTGCGCGGCCCGCAGCGGCAAGCTCCGTGGCGGGCAGCTCCGGCTCCGCCGACAGCGCCCGGATTTCGCGCAAATCTTACCCCCGCCGTGCCTGCGGCGGCGGCATCGCAAAAGCGCCGCGCCAGGGCCCCACCTGTGCCCCATTCCTCGTCAAATGACGGGCAGAGACCATCCGGTTCGTGCGGACTGGTGCGGAAGGGGGAACTGTGGCGATGGCGATGGGCGGCGCGCGCCGACGCACCGTGCGTGTGAGCAAAGCCGCGGCGCTCGCGGCGGCGCTGCTGTTCGGCCCCTTCGTTTGTCCGCCGGCCGGCGCCCAATCGGCAGATGATGGACAGACGGCGAATCCCGCGGAGAAGGCGACCAGGGCGACCACGCCTGCCAGATCCGGCAAGCGACCCTCGCCGCCGAGTGGCGCCGATCCGGCGGGCGCCGGGGCGCCTCGGAAGCCGCCCAAGACGCTCAATCTCGCGAAGGCCGATCCCATGGCGCTCGACGCCTCCGAGGCCGTGCAGATCGACCCCAGGAAGCTCGATGGGAAGATACCCAACGCCTGGATCGCGCTCGGCCTCGTGGAATTGCGCGGCGGCAATCTTGGCGGCGCCCAGGCGAGCCTGGAACGCGCGATGGCGCTCGGCGAGCAGCGCCGCAACAAGGCCGCCGTCGCCGCGGCGGCCATCGCCATGGGCAGGATACACATCGGCCGCCTGGGCTTCATCGGGACCGAGGCCCGAAACGTCGCCGCGTTCGGCAGCCGTCCCAGCGACGAGCTGACGGGCGGCTTCCGGCGAGAGCTCGAAGGCGGCAAGGCGCTGTTCGAGAAGGCGATCTCCCTCCACAAGGCCCTGGGTCGCAAGGACGGCATGGCAACCGCCTATGCGCTCCTGGGCCATCTCTACAGCACAGCCAAGGACTTCGATCAGGCCCAGGCCGCCATGGAGGAGGCGCTCGCTCTCAACAAGGCCCTGCGGCGAAGGAAGGAGATGGCCGCCAACTACCAGGATCTGGCCGAAACGCACCGCTACGACCTCGACGAGGCTGAGGCGCTGCTCAAGGAAGCCGCGACCCTCCACGAGGCCCTGGGGCTCAAGGAGGAGCTGGCCGAGGACTATGAGAAGCTGGCCGCCAACAACGTGTCGCGGGGCGAGCCCTACGAGGCGGAGCGGCTCTACAAGCTGGCGCTCCCGCTTGCGTCGAAGTACAGCCAGAGCGGCATACTGAGAGCGCTGGAGCGGCTCTATCGGGACCGCAGCGATCCCGGCCAGGCCGCGGAGATGGAGGAGCAAGCCAGGGCGCTCGCCAAGGAACGCGAGAAGGGTGGCGGCGGCCGCATGATCCTCTTTAGCTCGAGCCTCGGCCTGTACGTGAGCGTCGCCATCACGAAAATCCAGCTTGAGGCCCTGGAGAAGGTCGTGCCGATGGAAAAAAAGCTCAACCATTGGCCGGGCCTGGCGACGACCTATGTCCTCCTTGGCCTGCACTATGGCCAGCGCGCGGAGATCGACACAGACAGGCGCGCCGAGTTCGAGGGGCGGGCCGAGGCCGTGCTCAGGGAGGCCGTGGCGCTCAACGCCACCCTGGGGCGGGAACCGGCGCTGGCCAACGCCTATCGCGAGCTTGCTCTCATCCTCAACAGGCGCGGCAATATCGCCGAGGTCCAGGTCGCGCTCAAGGAGGCCACAGCCCTGAACAAGAAGCTGGGGGACGAGGACGACACGGCCCGGCTGTACTTCCTGCTCGGCCGCGGCAGCAAGGACCGGGGCGACTCGGCCCAGGCCTGCGCCTACTGGCGCAGCGGTGCGGTCGAGTATCCCGGCGACCGGTCGCTGGTGGATGCGCTGAACCTCAACAAGTGCGCCGCCACGCAATGAGGGCCAACGCACGGGCCCAGAGCGATCGGGCGGCTCGCAACAGGGTCACGGATCGTGGGGGAGCGACGATGCTGCCGAGACGCTTGACGCCAGCGCTCAACATGCGCGCGCTCGCCCTGCTCCTGCTCGGGCTGGCGATGCAGAGCGCAGCGGCGGGCGCGCAGGAGCGCCTCAGGGTCGAGATCGTCCCTCCCATCCCCCACGCGCGCGATGTCAGCTCGGCCGTCTTCTCACGCGACGGCGCGCGAGTGCTGACGGGCAGCGCGGACGGCACAGTGAAGCTCTGGGACGTTGCGACGACGCGCATGGTCCGGACCTTCGTCGGCCACAAGCGCGGCGTTACCGCCGTCGCGCTTTCGCCGGACGGCACCCGCGTGCTGTCGGGCAGCGAAGACAAGACGATCAGGCTGTGGGAGATTGCAACCGGCCGGCTGATCCGCACCATCTACGCGCACCTGGACGCCACAGGCGGCCAGGTCAGTTCGGTCGCCTTCTCGCCCGACGGCAAGCGCCTCTTGTCGGGCAGCGGCGGGGAGGGCGCGGCCAAGCTGTGGGACGCGGAGACCGGACGTCTCGTGCGGATGTTCCACCACGCGAAGGGATCATGGCGCGCCGGCGTCACCTCGGCCGTGTTCTCGCCGGATGGCACCCGCATCGCGACCGGCGGGGCCGGCGACAAGATGGTGAACGTGTGGAGCACGCAAACGGGGCAGCTCCTGCAGGCCTTCGGAGAGGCTCCCTCGGCGTTCATCTACCGCGTCAAGCTCGCCTTCTCGCCGGATGGCGCGCGTATCCTGGTCAGCGACAACACATCGTTGAAGGTGTACGACGCAGCGCAAGGAACGCCCATCCACGCTCTGGGCACACATGGCCTCGGAGAACACGGGATGGCGTTCGTCGGGTTCTCTCCCGATGGAACTCTGGCGCTGGCGAGCGGCCGCGAAAGCGGACTGGAGTTCTGGAACGCTGAGACGGGCCAGCTGGTACGCTCCTTCAAGCCGAAATTCTCCACGCAGATCGCGATTTCAGCCGATGCCGGGCGCGTGCTGGCGCAGGAATCCTTTGGGGGTCTCAAATTGTGGGACATCGCAACCGGCCAGCCGCTGCGCGCCTTCGAAGGGCTGTCGTATCCGGTCTCGTCCGTGGCGAGCTCGCCGGACGGGACTCGTCTCCTCACGGTCGACAACAGGGTGAGGCTATGGGATTCCGCGAGCGGCCGGATGGAGCGCACGATCGGGAGCCTCGCCCCCAACTCCATGGTCTTCTCGCCGGACGGGTCCCGCCTGCTCGCGGGCGACTACGGCGCCCTCAATCTCTGGGACGTGGCGAGCGGGCAGCTGGTACACGGCTCAAATAAGCCTTCGGTAGAGCGGGTTGCGTTCTCGGCGGACGGCACCAGGCTGCTCGCCTTCGTGACTGAGCCGGTCTCGCCCAAGCACCTGCAGAAGGACGCTCCTGCCGAGCGGGAAAGCGCCGTGGTGACATGGGATGCGGCCAGCGGCCAAGCCATCGGCACGTTCAAAGCGGAACGCGGCGACAAAGACGCGATCGTGTTCTCGCCGGACGGGACCCGGCTGCTCGCGGGTGGCAACTACGACCGGCCGCTCAAGGTGTGGGACGTGGCGAGCGGGCAGGTGCTCCACACCTTGGGAGGCCGCGCCACCAACTTCCTGTACTCGGCCGCCTTCAGTCCCGATAATTCCCTGCTGGTCACGGGCCATATCGACGGCTCACTCAAGCTCTGGGAGCTCGCAAGCGGGCGCCTGGCCCGCACCTTGTGGCACGCGAACTCGGTCCACGCGATCGCCTTCTCGCATGACGGCCGCAGGCTGCTCTCGGGTAGCGACGACGCCACGGTGAAGCTGTGGGACACGGCCACGGGCAAGCTGATCCACACGTTCGAGGGGCACTCCGCCTCGGTCCGGTCGGTGGCGTTCCTGCCCGACGAGAAGCGCGTGATCTCGGGCAGCAACGACACCACGGCACGCGTGTGGAACGCCGAGACGGGCGAGCTGCTGGCCATCCTCCTCGCGGCCAAGGGCGACGAGTGGCTCGTCATCACGCCGGAGGGGTTCTTCGACGCCTCGCCCAAAGGCGCCGAGATGCTCACCGTCGTCCGCGGCCTGGAGGTGTTCGGCATCGACCAGTTCTACCAGACGCTCTACCGCCCCGACCTGGTGCGCGAGAAGCTTGCCAACGACCCAGCCGGCAAGGTGCGAGAAGCCGCCGCCAGGCTCGACCTCGCCAAGCTCATCGACAGCGGCCGCGTGCCCACGGTCGCCATCGTCTCGCACAAGGCCCAGGCCACGTCGCCCACCGACCTCGTCACCGTGGAGGCCCGCATCGTCGACCAGGGTGGCGGCATCGGCCGCGCGGAGTGGCGCATCAACGGCATCACGGTGGGCGTGGTCGAGCGGGCGGCGGAGGCGGCTGCGCCTGGCCAGCCCGTCGCCCTCAAGCAGGCGATTGCTCTCGATCCCGGCGACAACACCATCGAGCTGGTCGCCTACAACGGGGCCAACCTCGTGGCCTCCGCGCCGGCGCGCGCCAGGATTACCTGGACCGGCACCGAGCCCACGGCGCCGCCGCGCCTCTACGTGCTGGCGGTCGGGATCAATGACTACCTCGACGGCAACCTCAAGCTCACCTACGCGGTGCCGGACGCCAGCACGCTGGCCGCCGCATTCAAGCAGGCGGGCCAGGGCCACTACGAGGAGGTAATCGTCACCCGTGTCCTCGACCGCGACGCCACCGCCGCCAAGCTCGATCAGGTGTTTGCCGACCTCGCCGCCAAGGTGCGCCCGCGCGACGTATTCGTGTTCTTCGCTGCCGGTCACGGCAAGACGCTCGACGGCCGCTACTACTTCGTCCCCTACGACCTGCGCTATCACACCGACCAGTCGCTGGTGCGCGATGCCATCGGCCAGGACAGGCTGCAGGCCTGGTTCGCGCGCATCCTGGCCAAGAAGGCCGTGCTGATGTTCGACACCTGCGAGGCCGGCTCGCTCACCCAGCGGGTGGCCAGCACGCGCGGCGGCCTGGAGCAGAAGGCCGCGCTGGGACGGCTCATCCAGGCTACCGGCCGCGCCACCCTCACCGCCTCCACCGCCACCCAGGAGGCCTACGAGGGTTACGGCGGGCACGGCGTCTTCACCTTCGCCCTGCTCGATTCGCTGGCCCGCGGCGACACCAACGACAACGGCCTCATCGAGCTGGCGGAGCTGATCCAGCACGTCGACGGCCTGGTGCCGGCAATCACCGAGAAGCAGTGGGGCGCCCGCCAATTCCCGCAAATGGACGCCTACGGCGCCAATTTTCCGCTGGTGCGCCAGGTACCCGCGCTGGCCCCGACGCCGGACGATGCCGTGGTGATCCCCGTCAAGCCCACGCACGTGAACACGGAGGTGGTGCAGGTCTTCAAGGAGGCCGGCGGCAACGGCGGCGTCGTCGAGCAGCTGCCGGCGTTCTCCACTGTCGCGCTGGTGAAGTCCGATCACGGCTGGGTGCTGGTCGCCAGGGACGGCAAGGCGGTGGGTTACGTCGCTGAAGCCAAGCTGCACAAGCTCAATTGATCGGGCTTCGAGCAAGGGCCCGCAAAAAATCGGCTTGTTATTGGGCGAGGCGCTGACCCCAGCGTTCCCTCCCCCTTGTGGGGAGGGACAGGGTTGGGGGATTGCAGAACATTGAAGTTTGAGGTTCCCCCACCCCTTACCCCTCCCCACAAGGGGGAGGGGAATCCGGTCGCATCTGCGACGAGGGAGGCGGCTTCATCCGCTGCGGGTCGGTGTCAGCCAATGTTCAACTATTCCAGGATCGGCAAGAAGCGAGTCGCGGGGCGGAGCGATTGGATTTGCGCTTCCCTGCCGCGAACCATAGGCTGGCCTGATGCGTGAGCCGCCCGTCAGGAGGCGGTACGCGAGGGAGGGTCCCGGTGCCAGCTCGGAGCCGTGCGCGGCCACAGGCCGTGCCCAGGGAGGCTGCGGCGCAACCCGCAGACAGGGCGTCCCACACGTGCGCCTGCGCGCCTCGTCGGGCATTGCCGTCGCGACCGCCGCCGTTTGCGATGCAGCCGCTGAGCGGACTGCTGCGCCCGTCGTTTCTGACAATGCGGCAGCATCAATGAGAGCAAGGCCTGAAACGCCGCAACCAAAGATTGAAGATCGAGGAGTGAACGCCCCATGACAGTGAAACCGACCAAGCCGCTCAAGCGCAGGACCGTTCTCCAGGGCATGCTCGCCACGGGGGCGGCCGCCGCGACGCTGCCGATGCCGGCTGTCGCCCAAGCCGCGCCGTTCAAGATCGGCCTGCTCACCGTCAAGACCGGACCTCTGGCGCAGGGCGGCATCCAGATGGAGCAGGGCATTGCCACGTTGCTGAAGGAGAAGGCCAACACGCTGGCCGGCCGCAAGGTGGAGCTCCTGGTGGCCGACACTGGCGGCAATCCGGCCGGCGCCCGCACAAAAGCTCAGGAGGTGATAGAGCGCGACAAGGTCAATGTGATCCTCGGGCCGCTCGCTGCCTTCGAGCTGCTCGCCATCACCGACTATGTGCGCGACAACACCACCCCGCTCATCAGCCTCGCCGCCGCGGAGGACGTGACGCAGCGCCGGGCCAATCCGTTCGTCATCCGCCCGTCGGCCACGTCGGCCCAGTGCTGCCACGCCATGGGCGACTACGCCGCCAAGGAGCTGAAGTTCAAGCGCGCGGCCACCATCTCGGAGGACTTCGCGTTCGGCTACGAGCAGATGGCGGGGTTCCAGCGCGTGTTCGAGGACAACGGCGGCAAGGTGGTCAAGAAGCTGTGGCCGCCGCTGGTGACGCCCGATTACACGCCCTTCATCGCCCAGCTCGGCAACGTGGACTGCGTCTTCAACGGCTTCGCCGGCTCCAACCCCGTGAAATTCATGCGCTCCTACGCCGACCTCGGCCTCAAGGCCAAGACCCCGCTGCTGGCCGGCTGGACCGCCATGGACGACGCGCTGCTGCGCAGCCTGGGCGACGAGGCCGTCGGCGTCATCTCGGCCGCCTTCTACTCGGCCTCCTTCGGATCGGAGAGCAACAAGCGCTTCGTGGCCGACATGCAGAAGGACTACAACGTGCTGCCGGGCGGCTACTCGGCCGGCATGTACGTGGCCGGCCAGTGCGTGGAGGCGGCCATCCAGGCGCTGGGCTCCCAGGCCGACGACCGCAAGGCGTTCGCCGAGGCCCTGCACAAGGTCTCCCTCACCGACACGCCGCGCGGCACTGTCAAGTTCGACCAGTACGGCAACGTGGTGGGCGACGTGTTCATCCGCCGCTGCGAGAGGAAAGGCGGCCAGCTGGCGAACACGGTGATCAAGAGCTACCCCAGCGTCAGCCAGTTCTGGACCTACAACGAGAAAGAGTTCCTGGCCAACCCCGTCTACGCCCGCGACTACCCGCCAGCGAAGAACCTGGAGCCGTAAGCTCGTAAAGTCGTGAAGTCGTGAAGTCGCCAAGTCGTGCTCGATCTCACGATCTCACGACTTCACGATCTCACGCAAACAAGCCAGTCCCCGCAATCCAGAGACCAACCACATGAGCCTGTGGCTGACGCTTGCGGTGAACAGCGTGGCGCTGGGGGGCCTCTTGTTCCTGCTGTCGTCGGGCTTCTCCCTCATCTTCGGGCTGATGCGCATCCCCAACCTGATGCACGGCTCGTTCTTCATGCTGGGGGCCTATCTCGGCGTGACGCTGCTGGCGCGCGGCGTCAACTTCTGGCTCGCGGCGCTCGCCAGCGCCGCCGCGATGGCCCTGATCGGCGGCGCCATCGAGCGCTTCCTGCTGCGCCGCCTTGAAGGCCAGGTATTGCCGCAGGTGCTGCTGACACTGGGCTTCGCCTTCATCATCGCCGACGTCTGCCTGATGCTGTGGACCGGCGATCCCTGGCAGCCGGCGACGCCCGATCACCTGCGCGGCGCCGTGCAGGTGTCGGGGCTCTACTTTCCGATCTACCGGCTGGTGATCGTGCTGGTCGCCGTGGCCATCGCCGTCGCCCTGTGGCTGCTGGTGGACTGGACCCGCCTCGGCGCCATGATCCGCGCCGGCGTCGACGATGCCCCCATCGCCCGTGTGGTCGGCATCCGCGTGTCGCGGCTGTTCACGCTGGTGTTCGCCCTGGGGGCGGCGCTGGCGGCGTTCGGCGGGGTCGTGGGCGCGCCCTACCTCTCCGTCTATCCGGGCCTCGACTTCGAGATGCTGCCGCTGGCCCTCATCGTGGTGATCCTGGGCGGTGTCGGCAGCCTGCTCGGCGCCCTGGTAGGCAGCTTCGTCATCGGGTTTCTCTACAACTTCGGCACGGCGCTGCTGCCCGACCTCGCTTACGTCATCCTGTTCCTGCCGATGGTGCTGATCCTGGTGTTGCGCCCGCAAGGCCTGTTCGGCAAGGTGACGACGTGATCCGGCGAGCCTCGCGCACCGCCTACGCTGCTGCCGGGCCGCTGTTGGGTGTGGCGGCGCTCGCGGCGCTGCCGGTCTGGCTCGGGCACCAGACGTTTTACGTCAACATCGCCAGCCAGATCCTGCTGTGGGCGGTCGCGGCCCTGGCGCTCAACGTCCTCGTCGGCTACGCCGGCCTCGTGTCGCTCGGCCATGCCGGGCTGCTGGCCATCGCGGGCTACACGGCGGGGCTGGCGTTGCACGCCGGTTGCGGGCACCTCGTCGCCTGCCTCGCCGCCATCGGCGTCACGGTCGCCGCCTCCGCCGCGTTCGCCGTGTTGGCGCTGAGGTCCACCGGCATCGGCTTCCTCATGATCACGCTGGCGCTGGGCCAGATCGTATGGGGCATCGCCTACCGCTGGGCGAGCCTCACCAACGGCGACAACGGCATCAACCTCGCGAGCCGGCCGGCACCCTTCGGGCTCAGCCTCGCCGGCGCCGAGCCCTTCTACTACGCCACGCTCCTGATCTTCCTCGTGGCGCTCCTGTCGATGCGGGCCTTCGCGCGCTCGCCGTTCGGCGCCAGCGTAGCCGGCACGCGCGACCAGCCGCGGCGCATGACCGCGCTCGGCTTCAACGTGTGGCTGATCCGCTTCCTGGCGTTCCTGGTCTCGGGGCTGTGGTGCAGCGTCGCCGGGCTGCTCTACGTCTACTACCACCAGTTCATCGCCCCGCCGGCCGCCGCGCTCACGTCGTCGGCCGAGATCCTGCTGATGGTCATCTCCGGGGGCACTGCGACCCTTCTTGGCCCGATTGCGGGCGCCGCCATCGTCGTCGTCATGAAGAACGTGGCGAGTGCCTACATCGAGCGCTGGAACCTGGTGCTGGGGGTAATCTTCATCCTCATCATCAGCTTCATGCCGGAGGGCCTGGTGCCCGGCTCCATGCGCCTCGCGCGCGCGGCCTGGGGCCGGATGCGGCTTGTCCTCAAGGGGGCGCAAGGCGCCCGGGGACGGCCGTCATGAGCGCCCTCACGGTCACCGGCCTCGGCAAATCGTTCGGCGGTCTTCGCGTCACCGACGGGGTGACTCTCAACGTCGAGGCCGGCGAGCGGCGCCTCATCATCGGACCCAACGGGGCCGGCAAGACCACGCTCTTCAACCAGATCACCGGCGAGATCGCTCCCGACGCCGGCACGGTGGTCCTGTTCGGGCGGGACATCACCCGCGTCCCCTGCCGCCGGCGCGCGCGCCTTGGAATGGCGCGCACCTACCAGATCATCACGCTGTTCCCGCAGGATACGATCATCCATAACGCGACGCTGGCCCTCCTCGGCCTGTCGCCGCTGCGCTGGAACCCGCTGATGTCGCTTGCACGCTGCCGCGGCCTTGCGGAGCGGGGCCGCGCCGCGCTCGCCCGCGTCGGCCTCGACCACATCGCCGAGCGGCCGCTGGCGCAGACCTCCTACGGCGAGCGCCGGCGCGTGGAGATTGCCATGGCGCTGGCGCAGGAGCCCAGGGTGCTGCTGCTCGACGAGCCGTTCGCGGGCCTCTCCATCGACGAGCGGCGCGACGTGCAGAAGCTCCTGATGGCCATCCCGAGGGAAGTGACCGTAGTGATGATCGAGCACAACATGGACGTGGCGCTCGACCTCGCCGACCGCATCACGCTGCTGCATTTCGGCAAGGTGATCGTGGAAGGCACGCGCGCCGAGGTGGTCGCCGATCCGCGGACACGGGAGGTGTATCTTGGCAGCTGACGTCAGTCGGGGGTCAGACCCCTCGCGCACGCCGCCATTGGAAAACGAGAGGTCGGAGGCGAGGGGTCTGACCCCCGCTCTCAGCCTCAACGGCGTCGATGCCTTCTACGGCGACGGCCACGTGCTGCACGGCGTCTCGCTCACGGTGGGCGAGGGCCGGCTGCTCGGCCTCATCGGCCGCAACGGTGCCGGCAAGACCACCTGCATGAACGTCGCCGTCGGCCTGCTGCCGCCGCGTGCCGGCCGGGTCGCGGTATTCGGTGCCGACATCACCCGCGCGGCGCCCGAGGAGATCGCCGCGCACGGCGTCGCCCTGGTGCCGCAGGGGCGGCGCGTATTCCGGAGCCTCACCGTGCGCGAGAACCTGAGCGTCGCGGCCCGCAGGCCCAAGGGTAGGGCGTTCTGGACCGCCGATACGGTGTTCGACATGTTTCCGCGCCTCAACGAGCGCCGCAACCATCCGGCCGCGCTTCTGTCGGGCGGCGAGCAGCAGATGCTGGCCATCGGCCGCGCGCTCATGGCCAATCCGCGCCTGCTGCTGATGGACGAGCCGTCCGAGGGCCTGGCCCCGCAGATCGTGGCCGAGGTGGGCCGCACCATCGCCAGGCTCAAGGGCGACGGCCTCTCGATCGTGCTCGTCGAGCAGAACATCAGGCTCACGCTCGACCTCGCCGACGATATCGTCGTCCTCAATTCCGGCTCGGTGGTATTTGCCGGAGCTGCGCGCGACGTCCGGATGGACGATGCGGTGATCGCGCAGCATCTCGGGGTGCATTGAGCCGCGGTCCTGGGATTCGCCAACGCGCGACGACATACGCCGGCAGGCCGGATGAGATTGCGCACAGGGGAGGCTGACATGAGCCAGTGGAACCAGTGGAACAAGTATGGGCCCACGGCGGCGCGCGCGCACGGCCGGCCGGGGCGCGAGATCAGGCCGCAGATCGCCACCATCGACGTGCACTCGCACGTCGGCGTTCCCAGGGCGGCGGAGTTCGTAAGGCCGCACCTGGCGGCCGACGCCATGCCGCTGGTGGCCTTTGCCGATGCTCCCACGCGGGCGCTCAACCAGAAGCAGGAGGCCGACATCGTCGCGCGGGCGGGCCTGGACCGGCGGCTGGCCGATCTCGACGCCATGGGCCTCGACATGCAGGTGATCAAGCCGCCGCCCCCGCAGTGCTACTACGCGGTGCCGCTCGATGTTGCCGTCGCGGCCGCTCGCATGGTCAACGACGGCATCGCCGAGTTCGTCGCCAGGAAGCCGGATCGCCTGAAGGGCTTCGGCACGGTGCCGATGCCGGACGGCGGCGAGGCCGCCAGGGAGCTTGAGCGCTGCGTCACGAAGCTCGGCTTCAGGGGCGTGCAGATCCTCACCAACGTCAACGGCAAGGAGCTCTCCGACCCGGCCTTCGCGCCCTTCTGGAGGAAGGCCGAGGAGCTCGGCGTGCTCGTGGTCATCCACCCCAACGGCTTCACCCACGCTGAACGCCTGTCGCGCTTCTACTTCAACAACGTCATCGGCAATCCGCTCGAGACCGCCCTCGCGCTGCACTACCTGATCTTCGACGGCGTGCTGGAGCGCCATCCGAAGCTCAAGATCCTGGCCGTGCACGGCGGCGGCTATCTCGCCAGCTACGCGGGCCGCATCGACCACGCCTGGGGCGCGCGGTCGGACTCGCACGGCGGCCTGCCGCATGCGCCGACCACGTATCTCAGGCGCGTGTACTTCGACACGGTGGTGTTCACGCCGCACCAGCTGCAGGAGCTGGTGCGGCTCTACGGCGCCGACCACATCCTCATGGGCACCGACTACCCCTTCGACATGGCGGACTACGACCCCGTCGGCCATGTCTGCGGTGCCGGGCTCGATGCGGAGGCGGTCGCGGCGATCTGCGGGGGCAACACGCAGCGCCTGCTCGGGCTGTAGGAGGCTAGTGCGCACCCTCCGGCTTGATCTTGGCGTCGTGGATCACCTTGGCCCAGCGCTGCAGCTCGGTCTTGATCCGGGCTGCGAACGCCTCCGGCGTGTTGGCCACGATCTGGAACCCCAGGTCGTCGAGCCGCGTCTGCACGTCCGGCAGCGCCACGATCTTGACGATCTCGCCGTGGATGAGATCGACGATCGCCTTCGGCGTGCCGGCCGGGGCCAACAGGCCGGTCAGCGTATAGGCCTCCTGCCCGGCCAGGCCCGCCTCGGCCAGCGTCGGCACATCCGGAAGGGCTGACACGCGCTTCTCGCCGGTCACCGCCAGCGCCCGCAGCTTGCCGTCCTTGATCTGCGGCGTGGCCGGCGGCAGGGCCGTGAGGGCGATCGGCGTGTGGCCGCCGACTGTGCTCTGGATGGCCGGGCCGGCGCCTGTGAACTGCACCGTGACAAGGTCGATGTCCTGCGAGATGCGGAACATCTCGCCCGAGAGGTGCGGGGTGCTGCCGACGCCGGGCGCCGCGTAGCTGAACTTGCCGGGGTTGGCCTTGATGAGGGCGGTCAGCTCCTTGACGCTCTGCGCGGGCACGGAGGGATGCACGACGATCACGTTAGGCGAGACGGCGATGAGGCTGATGGGCGCGAAGTCCTTCACCGGATCGTAGGGCACCTTGGCGAACAGGCTGGGGTTCACCACCAGGCCGGTGCTGGCGACCAGCAGCGTGTAGCCGTCGGCGGGCGACTGTGCGACCGCAGCGGTGCCGATGTTGCCGCCGGCACCGGGCCGGTTCTCGACATAGAATTGCTTGCCGAGGTTGGTCGAGAGCTTGTCGGCGACGACGCGGGCGATGACGTCGGTGGGCCCCGCCGGCGCAAACGGCACGATCACCTTCACCGGCCGGTCGGGATAGGTTTCGGCCGATGCGCTGCCTGCGGCGGCGAGCGTAGCGAGCGCGATGGCGGCCCTGACGAGCGCTTTCATGACTTCCTCCCGTGTCCTTGACAGGGGTCAGACCCCTCGCGCGTCCGTTCCGCTTTCTGCGGCGAGGTCGGAGGCGAGGGGTCTGACCCCTTTTGGTCCGATTTCTTCCCCACGACACTAGCAGCAAACGGCGCCTCTGGCGCGATGGCTCGTAGGTTGGGTCGAGCGCCAGCGAGACCCAACAGGCCTATCGGTGGGGTTGTTGGGTCTGCGCTTCGCTTGACCCAACCTACGCCCGGCCCAGCAGCAAATGGCGCCGCTGACGCGAGGGGCTGCTCCCCGGATTCCAGGTTTGCTTTTTCGCGCGCGCTGGCATCACATCGAGCCCAAGCATCAATGCTGCACAGGGACAGAAGCGCGCCATGCCCGAGAAGAGGAAGCTCACCCGCCAGGACCTCGCCGCCGCCGCCGAGACGTACAAGAACTGGGGCAGGTGGGGCGCCGACGACGAGATCGGCACGCTCAACCATACCAGTCCAGAGGACATCGTCGCCGCCGCCAGACTCGTGAAGAAGGGCAAGGTGATCTCTCTCGCCCTCAACTTCGACGACAAGGGCCCGCAGGGCGCCAAGAGCACCTACCCGGCGCTCGGCCGCATCAACCCGCTGCACGTGATGCTGCGCACCGGCACCGACGCTTATTCCGGCGTGCTCGACAAGCGCGGCATCCGCGCCGCCGACGACATGGTGGTGATGCCGCTGCAGTGCGGCACGCAGTGGGACGGGCTGGGCCATGTGTTCTACGAGAACCACATGTGGAACGGCTACGACTGCCGCGAGGTCACCTCGAACGGCGCCCAGAAGTGCGGGATCGAGAAGACCAAGGCCAGGATGGTGGGCCGCGGCGTGTTCCTGGACGTGGCGCGGGCGCTGGGCAAGGACTGCCTCGACGATGGCTACGGCATCACCTGCGGCGACCTCGAAATGACGGCCGAGAAGCAGGGCGTGGATATGAAGCGCGGCGACTATGTGGTGGTGCGCACCGGGCAGCTGGAGAAGTGCCTCGCCCGCGGCAGCTGGGACGGCTACCCCGGCGGCGACGCTCCCGGCATGGCGTTCGAGACGCTTGCGTGGGTGGCGCGGACCGAGCTGGCCGCGCTCGCCACCGATACCTGGGGCGCCGAGGTGCGGCCCAACGAGACCGAGCCCGGCATCACCCAGCCCTGGCACTGGATCACCATCCCCATCATGGGCATGACCATGGGCGAGATCTTCAACGTCAAGGAGCTGGCCGAGGACTGCGCGGCCGACGGCGTCTACGAGTACCTGTTCGTCGCCCCTGCGCTGCCCATCACGGGTGCCGTCGGCTCGCCGGTCAACCCGCTGGCGATCAAGTAGCACAATAGCGAATTGCGAGTAGCGAATAGCGAATAGGTTCTCATTCGCTACTTCCCCATTCGCTTCGCCAGTGATCTGATCAGACCTCGCAGCATGCGGCCAATCTCGTCGGCAGCCAGAAAGAGGGGCCGGGCTTGGTCGGATCGGAGCAATCCCACTTGCTCGGCAATGACTGGGTGCGTTTCGAGCTCCTTCAGTGAGCCCTGAGACACACGTAAGAATTGCACGAACGTTCTGGTGTGCTCCCGACCGTGTCCTTCTGCGATATTGGCCGCCACTGAGGCCGACGCCCGACGAATTTGGGTGGTCATTCTGTAGACCTCCTCTCTTGGGAAGCCTACGGTCACCCGATAGCAGGACACCGACAAGGCGATAGCCTTTTGCCACACGCACAGATCCCGGTAGCTCTGTATGCAATCCTTATCCATATCCCGCCCCCCAAGAAGCGCCGTGCACACCTCATCGAGGTATATACATCGAGCAAGACCCTATTCGCTACTCGCTATTCGCTACTACCTCGCTAAGGAGGAGCAGGGCGTCCAGGCTCGCGCCCGTTGGCCTCTGATCTATGCGCGCGGGGCACGAGAACGCCCTGCTCGGTCGCTCCGACGGCCGCCCGACGCTTGGATAGACCTTTCCACCATGCCGCGCGGGGTATCGGAGGAGGACTTCGCCGCATTCGGGCTCACTAGCCTCGACTCTGGGCCGAGGGAGCCCTCGCTTCCACCCCCAACCCAGTCCGGGGGCTTTCCCGAGAGCGCTGGCGCTCGGACGATCTATCCGCCAGCCAGCCGACGCACCGAACCACGGCCCCCGGCTCCTGCATTGCGACGCGGCCCTGCAGGGAGCCGCCATCTCATTTCCGAGGCACGCGGATGGGAGCACAAAGCGCTGCGCCTGTCACCATTAATACGCATACATCATGAACCGACGAAGTTATCCCCGTCCCCCCGATCTGTGCTCCCACGCCGGATGCAGGCCACCGAGGGCAGCGTTCCGAGGGGCAGGACGCCCTGAACAGTCGCTATTCGGTGGACGACCTATCGCGGTGGCTTGCCGATGCGAAAAACTCAAATTGACCCGCCTCCTTAGGAGCAACCTTTGCACCCGAGGAAGATTCTGGCTATCATCTGGCCAGAATGTCTTTCGATATCGTCTTGACCGCAGAAGCCGTTGAGGACGTGAAGGCGCTCAGGGCCCACCTGCGCGCCGAGGTGCGCGACGCCATCGAGATGCATTTGCGACATGAGCCGAGGAAGACGAGCCGCAGCCGCATCAAGCGGCTTCGCGAGCTGAGTCGGCCACAATACAGGCTCCGTGTCGGAGACGTTCGGGTATTCTACGACGTTACCGACAAGACCGTCGAGGTCTTGGGGATCGTCGCGAAATCGGAGGCCGATGCATGGCTGATTCAGTTCGGAAGTCCCGAATAAGGGAGGTGCCACTGTCGGAGGCGAAGGACGACCTCTCACATTGGCTGCGCGAGGCCGAGAAGCAGGACATCGTCATCACGCGCCACGGCAAGCCGGCCGGCGTCCTCATTGGCTTCAAGTCAGAGGACGACTGGTTCGAGTATCGGCTCCTTAACGATCCTCGTTTCCTTAAACGGATCGAGACCGCCCGCAAGAGCGCGCGCGCCGGCAAGGTCACGCGGCTCGAAGACGTTAAGTGGTAGCAGCGTTCGGGGGGCACCACCGTGCCTAGAATGACCGGAGCGGAGTGCCTGGCCGAGATGCTGGCCGGCTACGGCGTCACGCACGTGTTCATGGTGCCGGCCGTCTTGCGGCGCACCTTCGCGGAGATGGAGCGGCGCACGTCCATCAAGCGCATCCACACCCACGGCGAGAAGTCCGCAGCCTATATGGCCGACGGCTACGCGCGGGCCTCGGGCAGGCCCGGTGTCTGCATGGCGCAGGTGATCGGCGCGCTCAACCTCGCCGCGGGCCTGCGCGACGCGCACCTCGCGCATTCGCCCGTCATCGCCATGACCGGCGGGCGCGACCCCAGGACCAAATTCCGCAAGGTCTACCAGGAGGTGGACGACGTACCGGCGTTCGAGCCGGTCACCAAGTTCAACGCCACCGTCGACGATGTCTCCCGCATCCCCGACATGGTCCGCCAGGCCTTCCGCGTCGCCACCTCCGGCACGCCGGGGCCCGTGCACCTGCAGTTCCGCGGCAACGAGGGCCAGATCGACCAGGAGGAGGCCGACATGGAGCCGCTGGTCGAGCCGCTGTTCGCGCGCGTGCCGCCGTTCCGGCTGGAGCCCGATGCCGCCGGCGTGAACGCCGCGCTGAAGGTGCTGCAGGACGCCGCCCGCCCCGTCATCGTCGCCGGCGGCGGCGTGCGCGCCTCGGGCGCCGCGCCCGAGCTGGTGGCGCTGGCCGAGCGCCTCGGCATCCCCGTCGCCACCTCGCTCAACGGCAAGGACGCCATACCCGGCAATCACCCGCTCTCCGTCGGCGTGGTCGGCACCTACTCGCGCGAAAGCGCCAACCGCGTGGTCGCCGAGGCCGACACCGTGTGCTTCATCGGCACCGAGACCGGCGGCATGACCACGCACTTCTGGGCGGTGCCCAGGATCGGCGTGACGGCCGTGCAGATCGACATCGAGCCGCAGGGGCTGGGCCGCAACTATCCTCTGAAGGCGGCAGTGCTGGGCGACGCCAAGGTGACGCTCGCCCGCATGCTGGCCCATGCCAACGAGGATACCGCGGGCCGCCGCAAGGGGTGGGTCGAGCAGGCCCAGGGCATCTGCCGCGACTGGCGCGAGAAGTACGCCGACGCACTCGTCTCCGATGCCGTGCCGATCCGGCCGGAGCGCCTGTGCGCGGAACTGACGCGGCACACGCCCGAGGACGCCATTGTTGTGGTCGACACCGGACATGCGGGCATGTGGATGGGCGGCATGTTCGACCTCACGGGCCGCCGCCAGGGCTACATGCGCAGCGCCGGGCATCTCGGCTGGGCGTTCCCCGCCGGCCTCGGCGCCAAGGCCGCCTGCCCGGACCGCCCCGTCGTCGTCTTCACCGGCGATGCCGGCTTCTACTACCACCTCGCCGAAGTAGAGACCGCCGCGCGCTGGGGCCTCAACACCGTGACGGTCGTCAACAACAACGGCGGCGGCAACCAGTCCAAGCGCGGCTTCGACCGCGCCTACGGAGGCACCCAGACGAGCCAAGCGCGCGAGCTGTGGACCTACACCCCCGTCAACTTCGCCCAGGTCGCGGAAAACCTTGGCGCCGTGGGTTTTCGCGTCGAGAAGCCGGCAGACTTCGCACCCGCCCTGCACTGCGCGCTGGCCGCCAAGCGGCCGGCGGTCATCGACGTTGCCACCGACATCGAGGCGCTGGCTCCCCCGGCGGTCGGCTAGGCCGGCGTGCGGCTTGCCCGCGCCAGCACCGCCGCGATCTCAGCCTCGCTGCATCCCGCCTCGCGCAGCACCGCCTCGGTGTCGGCGCCGAGAGGCGGCGGCGGCAGGTCGGGCGCGGTTGCCGCGTCCTCCACGCTGACGGCCTGGCGCAGCGTGCGCTGCACCGGCGTCTCGGCGGCGAAGTTGCACGCGAAGAAGCCCACGTCGGCGAGGTGCGCGTCGCCGAGCAGGTCCTGGGGGGTGCGCACCGGCGAATGGGGAATGTCGAGCCCCTCGAAGGTGGCGAGCCACTCTGCCGTGGTGCGCGAGGGCAGCGCCGCGGCCAGCATCTGGTACAGCTCGTCCACGCGCCGGCTGCGCTCGGTGGCATTCTTGAACCAGGCCAGCTCCGCCACCTCGGCCCGCCCGATCTCGGTGAGCACCTTGGTCCAGTTGCGCTGGCTGTAAGGCAGCACGCCCACCCAGCCGTCCTTGGTGCGATAGGGCTTGCGGGAGGGCGAGATGACGCGCACGTAGCCCACCTTGCCCTCGTCCTCGAAGGTGGCGGCACCCAGGTGCTCGGACAGGCTGAACGCGGCCATCAGCTCGAACATCGGCACCTCGACGTAGCCCGGCGCCTCGCCGGTGCGCTCGCGGCAGAGGAGCGCGGCCAGAACCGCATAGGCCAGGTGCAGGCCAGACACCTTGTCGGCGGCGATGCTGGGGGCATAGAGCGGCGCGCCGTCGCGCATCTGGAACAGGCCGGCGAAGCCCGACGCCGCCTGGATCACGTCGTCGTAGGCCGGCTTGCCGGCGTAGCGGCCGTGCCGGCCGAAGCCGATGGCGGCGGCATAGACGATGCGCGGGTTGGCCTCGCGCACCGCCTTGAAGGCGAAGCCCAGCTTGTCCATGGCCTCCTGGCGCATGTTGTGCACGAACGCGTCGGCGGTGCCGATGAGCTTCTTCAGCGCCGCCTTGCCGGCCTCGCTCTTGAGGTCGAGCACGATGGAGCGCTTGTTGCGGTTGAAGTTGGCGAAAATGGCCGAGATGCCGGGCGCCGCAACCGGCGCCACGGGGCGCATGCTGTCGCCCTCGGGCGGCTCGATCTTGATCACCTCGGCGCCGAGATCGCCCAGGATCTGCGTGCCGTAGGGGCCGAGGATGACGCTGGTGAGGTCGAGGATGCGCAGGCCTTTGAGCAGCGGGATCATGCGGGCGCCGTGGTGCGATGCGATTGCGATGCACCGACGTTACACGCCCGCCGCGCCGCCGCCTACCGGCTTGGCTCGAGCGAGGCGGTGGGAGCGGGTTTAGGTGCGAATGGGGTCAGATGCGGCCAGTGAGCCGACATTGACGTATGTCATAGGCACCAACAAATTGACGCGCATGGAAAAGACCCAGGTCTATCTGCCGAAGGAAGAGCTCGGCGCGCTGCGCGAAGCTGCGGCGCGCTCCGGACGCAGCGTCGCGGACATCATCCGCGAAGCCATCCGGCAGGTCGTGCTCAAGCCGCGGGCGGGAGGACCGGTGGCGATCTGGGATGGCCAGCCCAAGCCTACGTCCATTGACCACGACAGCATCTACGACGAGCCCTGATTGTTGGGTCTCGCTGCGCTCGACCCAACCTACGTCAGCCCGTCACTTGACGCCGCCCTTCTCGCGCAGGAGGTCGGCGAATTCGGCGCGGCCGAAGTAGTCGGCCCAGCCCAGTGCGGTGGCATGGTACTTGTCGTCGCGGATGTTGGGATCGGCGCCGGCATCGAGCAGGAGCCGCGCAATGTCGATGGCGCCGCTCTCGACAGTCATGTGCAGAGCGGTGCTGTTGCAGTCCCACAGCGGGCGCTTGGCATTGACGGCGATGCCGTGCGCCAGCAGCCACCGCAGAGTGGCCAGGTTCCGCTTGCTCACCGCAAGATGCAGCGCAATCGTATCGGCGCCGTCGGGGCCGATGCGCGATGGGTCGTCGCGCACCATCGCCTCCGCGTCGGTGTAGCGCCCGGTGTTGACGGCCGTCAGCAGGTCGGGCCGCGCGCCGGCCGCGAGCAAGGCTGAGACGATCGCTGGGTCGGCTCGTTCCTGGGAGGCGGTCGTCAGCGCGGTGGCGCCGGTGGCATCGGTCGCATTCGGGTCGGCACCGAGTTCCAGCAGGAGTTCGACCATCCGCAGCCGGCCCTTCGCTGCCGCATGGTGCAGCGGCGCGCGCCGATGCTGGTTGCGTGTCATGCGCGCGACGAGCAGGGCGGGATTGCGAGCGATCATGGCCCGCAGCTCGTCCGGCCGGCCGAGGGCGATCGCCGTCCACAGGTTGAGCTCCGCCCCGTGGCTCAGCAGGTAGGCGGCGATATCCTCGCGCACCTCCTTGAAGCAGGTCGCCCACCCGAGCACGCCAACCCCTGGGTCGTCGCCCTTGCCGTCGATATCGG
>DATBKR010000026.1:0-2005 GCA_036555805.1 Hyphomicrobiaceae bacterium
CGCACGCGCGGCCTCGAGGCGGGCAATCTCGTTCTCCAGTACGCCGGCACGCTGGATCAAGCGGGATCGCGCCTCGTAGCCGCGCCTGCCGCTGGTTGCGTGATAGGCGAAATAGCCGATCGCCAACAGGCAGCAAAGCGAAACCGCTGCTTGCCGCCGCCGGCCCTTGCGCCGATCATGCATGCGATCTACGCGGGACCTCGAGTGTGCATGCCCCAGACGCGGGGCACACTAGCCGCTGGCGGTTAAGTCGGAGTAAAGCGCCGACCTGGAAAAGGCGCGCCGGCAAAGGTGCGCCATGGGGCATCGGACCCGCGTGCCGAGCCGGCGGATGCCGGAGCAGAGAGAGGAGAAGCAAGGATGGGAACCAATATCGCCTTTGGCCGTCCGGACGGTAAGGAGGCGGCGGGCTACCTGGCCAGCGCCGGCCGCGCCAATGCGCCGGGCGTGGTCGTAATCCAGGAGTGGTGGGGCCTGCAGGACCAGATCAAGGGCATCTGCGACCGCTTCGCGCTGGCCGGCTACGATGCGCTGGCGCCGGACCTCTACCGCGGCACGGTGGTGCCCTACCATGACAGCGATGCAGCGGGGCGCGAGATGAACTCGCTCAACTTCCTGGATGCGACGGAACAGACCGTCCGGGGTGCCGCGCAACTCCTCAAGAAGAGCGGGGCCAGGGTGGGCCTCACCGGCTTCTGCCTGGGCGGCGCAGTGACCATCATCGGCGCCTGCCGCGTCCCCGAACTGAGCGCGGCCGTGTGCTTCTACGGCATTCCGCCGGAGAGCGTGGCCAAGCCGGCCGACATCAAGGTGCCGCTGCAGGCCCACTTCGCCGACACGGACGACTGGTGCACGCCGGCTGCCGTGGACGCCTTCGAGGGCGCCCTGAAGGCTGCCGGCAAGAATGCCGAGGTGTTCCGCTACGACGCCCAACACGCCTTCGTCAACGAGCAGCGCGACGTCTACGACCGCGCCGCCGCCGAGCTGGCCTGGGGCCGCACCCTGAAGTTCTGGGCGACGCATCTGGGCGGGTGATGGAAGGGGTCAGACCCTGCGGGTCTGACCCCAGGCGACAATGCTGACGTCGCTGCCCGCATGGAAGGCAGCAGGATCGAGTTGTTTCAGTGTGAATTCACTCTTCCTGGGCAGCCAAGCTCCTAGACAACGGCCGCCATGGGGTCAGACCCGCAGGGTCTGACCCCGTCCGTGCTCAAATCTTCTGATTGTACTCGCCCACCTCGGGGAACTTGGCGAGGCGGGCGTCGATGTCGGCGAAGATGGCGCGCATGTGGGCTTCCGACGTGGGGCTCTCCACCACCACCACCAGCTCCGGCTTGTTGGAGGAGGCGCGCACCAGGCCCCAGGTGCCGTCCTCCAGCATGACGCGCACGCCGTTGACGGTGATGAGGTCGCGGATCTTCTGGCCGGCGACCGCGCTGCCCTTGGCCGCTGCCTCCTTGTACTGCGCGGTGATGCGGTCGACGACGCCGTACTTGGCCTCGTCGGCGCAGTGCGGGGACATGGTGGGCGAGCCCCAGGTCTTGGGCAGCGCGTTCTTGAGGTCGGCGAGCGACTTGCCCGGATTGCGGTCGAGCATGTCGCAGACGGCGAGCGCGGTGAGGAGGCCGTCGTCGTACCCGTGCCCCAGCGGCGGCTGGAAGAAGAAGTGGCCGGACTTCTCGAAGCCGGCAAGAGCCTTCTGCTCGTAGGAGTAGCGCTTCATGTAGGAGTGGCCGGTCTTCCAGTAGAGCGCGCGGGCGCCGTTGGCGCGCAGCACCGGGTCGGTCATGAACAGACCGGTCGATTTCACGTCGGCAACGAACACCGCGTTGGGGTGCCGGGCCGACAGGTCGCGCGCCAGCATCACGCCCACCTTGTCGGCGAAGATCTCGTGGCCCTCGTTGTCCACCACGCCGCAGCGGTCGCCGTCGCCGTCGAACCCCAGGCCGGCGTCGGCCTCGTTGGCCAGCACCGCCTCGGAGATAGCGTGCAGCATCTTCATGTC
>DATBKR010000027.1:0-9674 GCA_036555805.1 Hyphomicrobiaceae bacterium
GTGCAAGCACTAGGATTGCTTACAATCGTAGACATATGAGTGAAAATCTTTCCCGCCTCCCCTGGTTTAGCTTGGTTGTTCCCCTCACCCCGAGCTGCGCTTCCCCGCAAACCTGCGCTGCTGAGCACCCCTCTTAATACTGACTGACTGTGCGGCAGAGGAAGCCTCAAGACAAGCCCTTGGGAGCCTCCTGAGAACGCCTAGGCAGCCGCCTAGAGGCCGATCCCAGTTTCCCGGCTACCTCCTGTTTGGTTCTGCCGGGGCTTAACCGGATTCATATGGACCCTTCCGGCGGGCAGCCTGTTGAGTCATTTTAGCCGGGATGGGGGTGAAGCCTTAAGGAGGATGCGATGAAGCCTCAGCTCGTCCTGGCCGCCACCGCTTCGCTGCTTGCCCTCGGCACAGTGCCGGCGGCCTCCCAGCAGACCGCGCACGCCGCGCTCATCGATGCGCAGGGCAAGGACGCAGGCAGCGCGGCGTTGACCGAGACGCCGCATGGCGTGCTGATCAACCTCTCGCTCAAAGGGCTGCCCGCCGGCGAGCATGCGTTCCATGTCCACGCGGTCGGGAAATGCGAGCCGCCGTTTACCTCCGCCGGGGGCCATTTCAATCCCGGCGGCAGGAAGCACGGCATCATGGCGCCCGAAGGCGCGCATGCCGGCGACATGCCCAACCTGCACATCCCGGCGAGCGGCGATCTCGCCGTCGAGGTGTTGAATGCCGCCGTGACGCTGGAGAAGGGCAAGCCGAACTCGCTGTTCGGACCGCAGGGCACGGCGGTGGTCGTGCACGCCGGCAAGGACGACTACAAGACCGACCCCACCGGCGAAGCCGGCGGCCGCATCGCCTGCGGCGTCGTCAAATAACCGGCAGGTGGCTCGCGCGCCGCCATCAACCAACTTCCAAACGTTACTGAGCGTTACTGTACGCATCGGGCAATCGAAAACGGCTTCCTGCTCCCGGCCTGCGCCGTGGGGCAGCCAGGGCGACGGGTGGCCCCAAGCCGCCGACAGGATTGCTGCGCGTGCGGTCGGCACGCGGTATGCAGCGGGACGAAAGCAGAGTCCCGATCAGACAACCACATGGGCAGCCCATGATCCGTGCCGATGTCATCGTGCTCGGGGCCGGCATCGCCGGCGTCTCGGCCGCGCTGCACCTGCAACAGCGCGGGCGCACCGTCGCGCTCATCGACCGGCGCGGACCCGGCGAGGAAACGAGCTACGGCAACACCGGCATCATCCAGCGCGAGGGCGTGGTGCCCTACGCCTTCCCGCGCGATCCCGCGCTCATCCTCAAGTACGCCTTCAACCTGCTGCCCGAGGCCAACCTGCACTGGTCGGCGCTGCCGAGAATTGCGCCGTGGCTCTATCACTACTGGCGCGCCTCGACCCCGGCGCGGGTGGCGGCCACGGCGCGGGCGATGCGCCCGCTGGTCGAGCGCTGCATTCTGGAGCACGAGCCCTTCCTGGAGGCGGCCGGCGTCCGGGGCCTGGTGCGCCGCACCGGCTACCTGCGCGTCTATCGCTCGGCGCAGACGCTGGATGCCGCGCTCGCCAAGGACGCGGCCGACCGCGCGGCCTACGGCGTCAACTTCCAGGCGCTCGACCGCGCGCAGGTGGCGGCGCTGGAGCCGCATCTCAAGGATACGGTGTTCGGCGGCGTGCTGATGCCCGATCCGGCAAGCGTGGCCGACCCCGGCGCGGTGGTGAAGGCCTACGCCCGCCTGTTCGCCGAGCGCGGCGGTCGCGTCGTGCGCGGCGAGGCGCGCACCCTGCAGGAGGCGGCGGCAGGCTGGCAGGTACAGACGGCGGAGGATATCGCCTCTGCTCCCGCCGCCGTGATCGCGCTGGGCCCGTGGGCGGACGACCTCTTCCGCCGGCTGGGCTACCGCTTCCCGCTCGGCGTGAAGCGCGGCTATCACCGGCACTTCACGGCCGAGGGCAACGCCACGCTCGACCGCCCCGTGCTGGACGCCGAGCGCGGCTACGTGCTGGCGCCCATGTCGCAGGGCATCCGCCTCACCACCGGCGTGGAGTTCGCCCAGCGCGACGCGCCGCCGACGCCGGTTCAGCTGGCGCGCTCGCTGCCGGCGGCGCGCGAGATCTTCCCGCTCGGCGCGCCGGTCGACAGCCAGACCTGGCTGGGACGCCGCCCGTGCCTGCCCGACATGCTGCCCATCGTCGGTCGCGCGCCCCGCCACCGGGGGCTGTGGCTCGACTTCGGGCACCATCACCTGGGGTTCACGCTGGGGCCCGTGACTGGCCGCCTGCTGGCCGAGATGATGACCGGCGAGGCGCCGTTCACCGATCCGGCCCCCTACCGGGCCGATCGATTCTGAACCCGTCATCCCGGAAGTCGAGCGAAGCGAGACTATCCGGGATCTCGTCGAACCGAGTCGTCCTTGCCTCACGAGGTCCCGGATCGGACCGCTGCTCGCGTTCCGCTCGCATCGCTCAATCCGGCATGACGGGTGGTCTCTACGAGCGCTGGAAGTCGCGCTGCAGGATGGGGTGCAGGGGGGGCCTGCAGATCGAGCGCCGGCCGTACCACTCGCCACCGCCGTCGAGGCAGGCCTTCACCAGGCGCTCGCGATGCACCTGCCAGCCGATGAGCGCCGCCAGCGCCGCCGCGGTCAGGCCGGCAACGATCAGCCGCCCGCGGCTCATGGCGCCACGCCTCCCCGCGCGAACCGGTCGCGCCATGCCGGCAGGGCCCCTGGAAACGGCAGCGCGGCGGCCTCGTACACGCCGCGGGCGACGGCGCGCGCGAGGCAGCCGGCCGCCGCGGTGCCGAGCGCAGTGAGGTCGAACAGCGAGGCCGGCCCCGGCTTGCGGCCGGTGGCCGCGGCGAACACCACGTCGCCGTCGAGGGGCGTGTGGATGGGGTAAAGGGCGCGCGCGAGCCCGACCTGCGCCATGATGGCGAGCCGTTTGGCCTCGGCCTTGCTGAGGCTCGCGTCGGTGGCGACGACGGCCAGCGTCGTGCTGGCTTCCGGGGTGCCCTTGGTGACGGCCGCCAGCGCCCCCGCCGGAAGCGGCGACGGGAAGCCGCGTCGGCCGAACTCGCCGGCCTCCTCGAACGGCGCCGCCCAGAACCAGGGGCCGCTGCCCACGACGGCACTGCCGGCGGCGTTGACCGCGGCCAGCGCGCCTACCGTGCACTCGCCGCAAGCCGCGGAGGCGGAACCGAGGCCGCCCTTGAGGTTCACGGTCGTGGCCCCCAGGCCGGCCCCGGCGCTGCCGAGCGCGAAATCGGCAGCGGCGCGCGCCGCCGCCGCATAACCCAGCTCGCGATAGGGCGGGAAGCGGCCCCAGGCCTTGTCGCCGCCGTTGAGGAGGTCGAACAGGATCGCCGCCGGCACGATCGGCACGCGCGCCTCGCGCACGGCAAAGCCGCGGCCTCGCTCGGCCAGCCACGCCTGCACGCCGGAGGCCGCGTCGAGCCCGAAGGCCGAGCCGCCGGACAGGGCGATGGCGTCGATGCCCTGCACGGTCTGCGCCGGGTCGAGCAGCGCCGTCTCGCGCGTGCCGGGCCCGCCGCCGCGCACGTCGATGGAACCCGCCGCCGGCGCCTCGAACACGACCGCAGTCACGCCGGACGCAAGGTGCGGATCGTCCGCGTTGCCGACCAGCACGCCCGGCACGTCGGTGATGAGGTTGCGCGAGGCCATGCCCCCCGAAATTGGCGCCTCGCGCGCCGGCGGTCAACGTGCAGGTGTCAGAGCCTCCGGGTCTGACACCACAGCTCTCCACCCGTCATCCCCGCCGGAGCGATGCGAGCCCGGGCGAGCAGCGCTCCGAGCGGGGACCTCCGCGAAGGGTTCGACTCGTCCGACGAGATCCCGGATAGCCTCCCCCGGCCTTCGCCGGGGTCGGCTTCCGGGATGACAGGTAGTGCGCGCCGCTCAGTTCTCGAAATACGAGATCTTGCCATTGGGGCCCTTACGCCAAGTGTACACGACGTAATCGAGCCGCCTGACATCGCCCTTCTTGTCGTAGCTGAGGTCGCCCAGCACGGTCTTGAAGGTCTTGCCCGAGGCCAGTTCGGCCGCCACCTTCTTGGGATCGAGCGACTTGGCCGCCTCCGCCGCCTGCTTGATCAGCTCCACCGCGGCGTAGCTGTAGAGCGTATAGGCCTCCGGCTCGAACTTCTTCGCGCGGAATTTCTCGACCACGGCCTTCGCCACCGGGCGCTTGCGGGGGTCCGGGCCGTAGGTCATCAGCGTGCCCTCGGCGCCGGGCCCGGCGATGACGGCGAACTCGTCGGAGGCGATGCCGTCTGCGCCCATGAACGGGGCCTGCAATCCGCCGTCGCGCATCTGGCGCAGGATGAGGCCGCCCGTGTCGTGCAGGCCGCCCCAGTAGACGAGGTCGGGCTTGACCGCCCTGAGCTTGCTGACGAGCGCGCTGAAGTCCTTGTCGTCCTTGTTGACGCCCTCGTAGAAGATCTCCTTCACGCCCTTGGCGTTCATGTTCTTGCGCGTCTCCTCGGCGAGGCCTTGGCCGTAGGTGGTCTTGTCGTGCACCACCGCAACGCGCTTGCCCTTGAAGTGCTTGGCGATGTAGCCGCCGGCCACCGATCCCTGCTGGTCGTCGCGCCCGCAGGTGCGGAAGATGTTCCACATCTTGCGCTCGGTGATCTTGGGGTTGGTGGCCGCCGGCGTGATCTCCAGGATGCCGTTCTCCTGGTAGACCTCCGACGCGGGCATGGTGACGCCGGAGTTGAAGTGGCCGACGACGAACTTGACGCCGTCGCCGACGAACTTGTTGGCCACCGACACGCCTTCCTTGGGGTCGGCGCGGTCGTCGCCCACGCTGACCACGATCTTCTGCCCGAGGATGCCGCCGGCGGCGTTGATGTCTTCGACGGCCTGTTCCACGCCCTGCTTAAGCTGAGCGCCGAACGCGGCGCTGCCGCCGGTGATCGGCCCGGCGACACCCAGCCTCACCTGAGCCGCGGCGCCCCCCGTGGCCGCAAGGCTCGCTGCCAGGGCCAGCGCCGGCCAGAGCAATCGGTTCATGCAAACCTCCCTTCCCGTGTGCGGACTGGTGACGTCATCCCCACGGCGGGCAAGCCTGCCGGGGAGCCGCACTATTGATCGAAAGCACTGAGGAGTCACGCCGATTTGACTGCGCGTGATGCGGGCAAATCTGCACAAAGTCAATCAGGCCTTGCGGCGCCAGCCGAGCGGCCCGGCCCGCTCGAACAGCCAGCCGTACTGCCGGGCGATCTGGCCGGCCCTGACCAGCCGGTAGCCCGCCGCGGCAGCAACGATCGCTACAATGAAATCGACTGCGAAGTTCCTAAGCGAGAGCAGGACTTCATCGAACAGGGCGTGATGGATGAAGCGCATCCCTGCCGCAATTCCCAGCATGTAGAGCGGGACCTGCCAGAACGGCCGCCAAGTCTGCGCCATGGCCCGGCCCGAAACGAAGGCCCCGACACCGCCGAGGAGGCAGGTGACCAGCAGGAATACCCAGGGGCCGTTCCCGCCGAGGTCGTAGAGTTGGCCCATCTGCGCCGCCGCTCCGCTTTCGTCGGTGCCTTTGGCTAATGCCGTCCGCCTTCGAGGTAGGCGGCACGCACCTCGGGCTTGGCCAGCAGCTCCCGGCCCGTGCCGCTGAGTGTGATGTGGCCGCTCACCATCACGTAGGCGCGGTGAGCGATCCTGAGGGCGTGATAGGCGTTCTGCTCGACCAGAAAGATGGTGACGCCGCCCCGGTTCAGCTCCTGGATCACCTGGAAGATCTGCTTCACCACCAGCGGCGCCAGCCCCAGAGAAGGCTCATCGAGCAGCAGCAGCCGCGGCCGGCTCATGAGCGCGCGCGCGATGGCCAGCATCTGCTGCTCGCCGCCTGACAGGGTGCCGCCGCGCTGGTCGAGGCGCTTGGCGAGCAGGGGGAACAACATCTGCACGCGCGCCAGGTCCTGCTCGAAATGCGCGCCAGCGTCGATGCCGGCGCCCATCAGCAGGTTCTCGCGCACCGTCATGCGGGGGAAGATGCGCCGCCCCTCGGGGGACTGAGCGATGCGCAGGCGGGCGATCTCGTGTGTCGGCATTGGCGTGATGTCGCGACCCTCGAACAGGATGCACCCCTCTCGCGCGCGGGGATCGCCGCAGATGGTCATCATCAGGGTGGACTTGCCAGCCCCGTTGGCGCCGATCAGCGTGACAATCTCGCCTTCGTTTACGTCGAGGTCGACGCCCTTCAGAGCCATGATCGGCCCGTAGAAACTCTTGACGCCGCGCACCGCCAGCATCGGGCAGGGGTCAGACCCCTCGCGACCGCGCGCGCGTTCAACGCCACCGGTGGAGGCGAGGGGTCTGACCCCTTCTCGCGGCTCGCTCATTGCGCGATCTCCGCCTCGACCTGGTCCACCTCGCGGTCCTCCACACCGAGGTAGGCGGCGATCACCTTGGGGTCGTTGCGCACGGCCTCGGGGGCGCCGTCGGCGATCTTCTGGCCGTAGTCGAGCACCACCACGTGGTCGGATATCTCCATCACCACCGACATGTCGTGCTCGATCAGCAGGATCGAGAGGGAATGGGAGCGGCGGATTGAGAGGAGCAGCCCGGTCAAATCCGCAGTCTCGCGCGGGTTGAGCCCCGCGGCCGGCTCGTCGAGACAGAGAAGGTGCGGCTCGGTGCACATGGCGCGCGCGATCTCCAGCCGCCGCTGGGCGCCATAGGGCAGCCCGCCCGCGGCATCGTCGGCGCGCTCGGTGAGCCCGATCTGGTCGAGCCAGTAGCGGGCGCGCTCCACCGCCGCGCGCTCGGCCGCGGCGTAGCGGCGCGCGCCGAAGAGGCCGAGTACGGTCCAGCCGGAGGCGCGCATCAGCGGATTGTGTTGGGCCACGATCAGGTTCTCCAGCACGGTCATGCCGGAGAACAGGCGGATGTTCTGGAACGTCCGCGCCACCTTGGCGCGCGCGGCCACCTCGTGGCCCGGCATGCGCTCCAGGAGGAACACCGGGCCCGCCGCCGTCGTGCCGAAACGCCGGCCGGATTCCGTGAGCGCGTCGATCTCGCCTCGCGCCGGTCGGCTGGCGTGGCTCAGCATGAGGCGCCCGCTCGACGGCTTGTAGAACCCCGTCACGCAGTTGAAGACGGTGGTCTTGCCGGCGCCGTTGGGGCCGATGAGCGCGGTGATCTCGCCCCGCGCCGCGGCAAACGACAGGTCGTCGATGGCGATCAGCCCGCCGAAGCGCATGGTCAGATGCTCGACCGCGAGGAGGGGATCGGCGGCGCTCATCTAGCCGTGCCCCTCCTTGACGAGGCCGGCCTGCACGGCGCGCCGTTCTCGCAGGTGGATGGAGGGGCTGCGCGTGCCGATGAGGCCGCGCGGCTTCCAGAGCATGACCAGCACCATGGCGAGGCCGAACAGCAGCATGCGGTACTGGGTGGGCTCGAAGTCGGGCCCGAACACGTCCTTCAGCCAGTCCAGTTCGCGCAGGAGCTCGGTGCCGCCGATCATGGCGACGGCGGCAATGGCCACGCCCAGCTGGCTGCCCATGCCGCCCAGCACCACGATGGCCACCACCACGGCGCTCTCCATGAAGGTGAAGGACTCCGGGCTGATGAACCCCTGGCGCGCGGCGAAGAACGACCCGGCGAAGCCGCCGAAACCGGCGCCGATGGCAAAGGCGGTGAGCTTGGTCGAGGTGGTGTTGATGCCGAGCGAGCGGCAGGCGATCTCGTCCTCGCGCAGCGCCTCCCAGGCGCGGCCGATGGGCAGGCGCCGCAGCCGCAGCGTGACCCAGTTGGCGATGAGCGCCAGCGCCAGGATCGTGTAGAACAGGAAGATCGTGCGGTGCAGCGGGCTGAACTCCAGACCGAAGAAGGCGGCAAATCCCTCGTCGCTGGCGTTGAACGGCAGGCCGAAGAAGCTGGGCCGTGGAATTCCCGAGATGCCTGCATAGCCGTTCGTGACCGGCACCCAGTTGACCAGTACCAGCCTGATAATCTCGCCGAACGCCAGGGTGACGATGGCGAGGTAGTCGCCCCTGAGCCGCAGCACCGGGAAGCCCAGCATGATGCCCCACAGCGCCGCGAAGATGCCGGCCAGCGGCAGGCACAGCCAGAAGCCGAAGCCCAGGTTGTGCGCGAGGAGTGCCGTGGAGTAGGCGCCCACGGCGTAGAAGGCGACATAGCCGAGGTCGAGCAGGCCGGCGAGACCGACGACGATGTTGAGGCCCCAGCCCAGCATCACGTAGATCAGGACCTGGACGCCGAAGTTGTCGATCCACTTGACGGCTCCGGCCCGTCCGACCAGCGCCAGTACCAGCAGCGGGTAGAGGACGAGCAGGGCGAGCCCGAAAAGCGACAGCGCCTGGCCGAGCCTCGCACTCGGAGCGGCGCGCGGCGCAGGCTGTGGCTTTGTGGCGTGCGCCGCCAGCGCCGGCCGCATCAGCAGATAGGCGAGGCGCGCGGCGAAGGCGAGTCCCACTGCGATCGCCACATAGTCCCAGCGCGGGCGCAGGACAGGCTGGTTGTCGATGTCGACGTCGATGCGCAGCGCCAGGATCGGGAAGGCGAGCCCGAGGGCCAGCAGCGCCGAGCCGGCCGCGTCCTTCGCCGCCGCCGCCAGGCGGCTCGCGACAGCTGGGCGCTCGGCGGCAGCGACGACGGCCATCGGCCTCAGACCTTTTCCACTTCGGGTTTGCCGAGCAGCCCCGAGGGGAGGAAGATCAGCGTGATTGCCAGAATCGAGAACGTCGCCACGTCCTTGTAGTCGATGGAGAAGTAGGCCGACCAGAGGGTCTCGATCAGGCCGATCAGCAGCCCGCCCAGCACCGCGCCGGGCAGCGAGCCGATGCCGCCCAGCACGGCGGCCGTGAAGGCCTTCACGCCCGGCACGAAGCCGTCGTTGAAGTGCACCACGCCGTAGTAGATCATGAACATGAGCCCCGCCACGGCGGCAAGGGCCGCGCCCATGACGAAGGTGAGGGAGATGGTGGCGTTGACGTTGACGCCCAGGAGTGCCGCCATCTTGCGGTCCTGCTCGCAGGCGCGCTGCGCCCGCCCGATGGCGGTGAACCGCACCAGATACCAGAAGCCGGCCAGCAGCACCGCCGTCACGGCCACGATCAGGATCTGCTTTAGCGAGACCGTTACGCTGTAGTCGGCGCCCTGGAACAGGGTGATGACATCGCTCACGATGGAGGGGGCGGGCTTGTAGCGCGGCCCCTGCGTTACCTGCACCAGGTTGGACAGGAAGATCGACATGCCGATGGCCGAGATCAGCGGCGCCAGCCGGAACGAGCCGCGCAGCGGCCGGTAGGCCAGCCGCTCGATGGCCCAGGCCCACAACGAGGTGAGCAGCATCGCCGCGATCAGCACGATGAACAGGGCGAGGGCGAGGGGCGCCACTCCCATCACCTGCGTCAGCACCATCAGGACGATGAGGGCGATGAAGGTCGAGAGCATGAACACATCGCCGTGGGCGAAGTTCACCATGCCGATGATGCCGAACACCATGGTGTAGCCGATGGCGATCAGCCCGTAGATCGACCCGAGGGTCAGTCCGTTGATGAGCTGCTGGAGGAAGTATTCCACTGTGGGAGCCCTGCGCCGAGTTCCGGTCAAGCTAGCAGACCGCTCAGGGTCGCCACAACGCGGACCGAATGCAGCACGTGCAACATTTGCCGGCGGATTGCACATGAAATCGGCTTCA
>DATBKR010000028.1:0-1790 GCA_036555805.1 Hyphomicrobiaceae bacterium
ACGGCTTCGGGGAGCCGGCGCCGAGCGCCGGACAGCCGCGGGGACCTGAGATCGCATGACGCGCCGTCCCTCGGCCCGGAGTCACTGCCAGGAGAGCCAGGCTGCCGAATTGAGGCGATCGCTGCGGCGAGAACCGCCGCCCCGGCTTCGACACCGATGCCGGGGCGGCGCCTGTTGCGCGTCCGTGATGCCCGTCAGGTCTTGGTCGTGCGATACCTGATCGAGTAGGCGTCCATGGTGTAGTCGGCGACCTGGTGCCAGAAGTAGCCGTCGTCCTGGAATGCCTTGTAGTGGTCGTAGAGCTTCTTGAACTTCGGGTTGCTCTTGTTGAGCTCGGCATAGAGCTCCTGGGCGGCCTTGTGGCAGCCGTCCATGACGTCCTGCGAGAACGGCGTGAGCACCGCGCCCTGGCCGGCCAGCCGCTTCAACGCCGCGGCGTTGACGGCGTCGTACTTGGACGAGACCCAGACGTTCGACTCCAGCGCCGCCGATGTGAGCGCCTCTCTGTACAGCGGCGGCAGAGCGTTGAACTTCTCGATATTGTAGATGCTTGCGAGGCACGAGGACGGCTCCCACCATCCCGGATAGTGGTAGAACTTCGCCACCCTCACGAAGCCGAGCTTCTCGTCGTCGTAGGGGCCGACCCATTCGGCGGCATCGAGCGTGCCTTTCTCGAGGGCGGGATAGATGTCGCCGCCGGCGATCTGCTGCGGGACGACGCCGACCCTCTGCGCGATCTTCCCGGCGAACCCCCCGATCCTGAACTTCAGGCCCTTGAGGTCGTCCATCGTCTTGATCTGCTTGCGGAACCAGCCGCCCATCTGGCAGTTCGTGTTGCCGGCGGGGATCATGTAGGCGTTGTAGGGCTTCAGGAACTCGTTGATCACGTCCAGCCCGCCGCCATGCAGCATCCAGGCGTTCTGCATGCGGCTGTTCATGCCGAACGGCAGCGCCGACGGGAAGACGAAGGTATCGTCCTTGCCGAAGTAGTAGTACATCGCCGTATGGCCGGCCTCCACGGTGCCGTTCTGGACCGCATCGAGCACCTGCAGGCCCGGAACGATCTCGCCACCGGCGAAGGGCTGGATCTGGAACTTGTTGTCGGTCATCGCCGCGACGCGCTTGCCGATCCATTCGGCCCCGCCGTAGAGCGTATCGAGCGACTTGGGCCAGCTCGTCGCCATGCGCCAGCGGATTTCCGGCATCGACTGGGCGATGGCCGGCGCTACCACCGCCGTGGACACGGCGCCCGCCGCGACGGCGCCTCCCGCCTTGATGAGTGTGCGCCTGGTAACCTTCGTCATCGTGGTCCTCCCTTAGGGCAAGAGGTGAAGTGCAGCCCGGCTCTTGACGATTTTGGCGCCTGGGCGGCGATGCTCGGCGAATGTAGCGCTCCGCGCGGGGCGGAGGAATGAGAACTTTCGTCCCAAGGGGGCTCAGCAGCGGGCGCCAAGAGGCCAGCGGCGGATTGCGTGCGCGTCTCTCGCCAAGTGCAGGTTGCGCGCGACGTCCCGCTTTGCGTGCATCGGCGGCAGGCATGGCGCGTTACTTGGGGAGCTCCGGCGGCGCAGGCGGCGTGAAGGGCGCGCCCGGCGGGCCGAACGGCAGCGGCTGGATCTCGATCTTGCTGGGGTCCACCACCGGCGTCACCACCTTGTAGTGCATGACCATGGCGGGAAGCGCGATGACGAGCCCCACCATGACGCACTGGATCACCACGAACGGGATGGCGCCCCAGTAGATCTGGCCGGTGGTGACCGGGGCGGTCATAACGCCGGTCACGCGGTCCT
>DATBKR010000029.1:0-6240 GCA_036555805.1 Hyphomicrobiaceae bacterium
CCTTGGCATCGCGAAAATCGCGCATGGGATCGATCCTCTGCATGAGCGAATGAGGGATGTCAGACGCTTGCGTTACTGACTCGTTCGCTCGGGCAAAGGAGGCCTGGAGCGGCTCGATACGTTCACCGTACCCCGATGGGGCGCAAGCAGCGGGTCGTATCCACCCGTTGAAAGTCTGCGTCACGGCCGCCGCCGTTGTCAATCCCGGATGCGTTGACGCACTTCAAATGCTGAGGGAGGCGGCCGGATCGCCCCTGTCTGATGCGGGTCACAACTGCTCGTCACAGGCCCATTCGATCGGCGGAGCAAGCACACCAGAAAGCGGCAAGTCGGGGAACGGAGTTGGAACACCACGTCAGGTGTCCACCCGACTTGCTCCGGTCAGTGCTCCGTGAACGTCCGGAGGTCCAGTGCCAGGAGGGGACGCGGGTGCAGCCCACCCCAGGGTCGTCGAAGATGGCCGCAAAGATAGGTACAACGGAACTGCGCAGATTGCTCGCCCAATCGGTCGAGATTTCTTGTCGTATCAGCCGGCGCCGGCCTACGGTTCGCGTCTCGTTCGGCATAGTGAATTGGGGCCATCAGCATGCCCGAGACCGGTTCCGCCAAGGATGACAAGCTAAACGTCTTCATCTCCTACAGCCGCGATGACCTTTCCTTTGCCGATCAGCTCGATGCAGCCCTTGAGCTTCTCGTGTTCGCCACTGCACTCGACCGCCATGGCATCTCCGGCGGCGAGGACTGGCGGCGCCGGCTCGGCGCCCTGATTCTCGACGCCGACACCGTGGTTTTCGTGCTTTCCCCCGCGTCGGCTGCCTCTGAAATCTGCGCCTGGGAGGTCTCGGAAGCAGCCCGCCTGGGCAAACGCATCATTCCGGTGCTCTGTCGGCCACTTGACGGTGTTAATCCGCCGAGCCAGCTCGCCGATCTCAATTACATTCACTTCTACGACGAGCCCAAGTCGCCGGGTTCGGGCTTTGGCACCGGGCAGGTTCGGCTGGTAACTGCCCTCAACACCGACCTCGAGTGGCTGCGCGAGCACACACGGCTGTTCCAGCGGGCGACCGAGTGGGACCGAGGCGGCCGGCTTGAGATCCGACTGCTCTCGGGTAGCGATATCGCCGCGGCCAAGGCCTGGGTCGCACGACGGCCGAGGGATGCGCCGGAACCGACCACGTTGCATCTCGATTTCATCCGCGCCAGTGAGCAGGTGGACGAGACCCGGCGCAATAACGAACGTCGGCGACTGGAGGAGATTACGGCCGCACAAGCGGAGCGCGCCAAGGCTCTCGAAGAGCGGGAGATTGCGCAGAAGCGTGAGGCCGTGCAGTCGCGGCGCGTCGTGAGGCGCACACTTGCAGGATTGGTAGTCGCATTGCTCCTGATGGTCGTGGCCGGCGCGGCTGGCTTTCTCGCCAGCAGTGAGCGCGATCGGGCAAGGGCGGCCCTCGCTCAGGTGTTCGCCGAGCGATCATGGAGCGCGTTGGCTGCCGGCAACAGAGATCTGGCCATCCGGTACTCATTGTCGGGCTGGCGGGTCGCGCCGAGCAACGCCGTCTACTACCGGGCGCCACTGGTGCAAGCACTGATATCGAGCGTCGCTCCGGCTTCGTCTCACCAGCTTCACCACGGACGCTTGTCCGCGCTCGCAGCTAGCCCGGACGGCACCTTTCTGGTTTCTGGAGGTGAAGACGGGAAGATCGTTGTTCTAGATACTGCTTCGGGAAATCTGCTGCGTGAAGTACCGAACGCGGGGAACGCAATTAGGGCCCTGGCCGTCGACCCGTTAGGGAAGCGCGTGATGACCGTCACCAACGACGCCACCATATCGATCCTTGACGCGGCGACGGGGCGTGCACTCAGGAAGTTGGTGGGTCACAGGGACCAAATTGCTGCGGCAGTCTACAGTCCAGATGCGACGCGTCTTGCCACCGCTTCTTACGACCGGACGATACTGCTTTGGGAAGTGTCGACTGGCAGAGTGCTCGCGCGCTTGGCGGGTCACACATCCTCACTCACTGCTCTTGAGTTCAGCCCCGACAGCGCAAGGCTGGTCACTGGTAGCGCAGACCACACGGCAAGAGTTTGGGACGCATCTTCGGGCATAGAGCTCGGCGTGTTGCAGCACACTGATACGGTCACTTCGGTTGCATTTGGCCCGGACAATCGCCTAGTATTGACGGGGTCTAAAGATCGAAGCGTTATCGCATGGGATGCCGGCAACGGGTTCCGCGCTTCGAAGAAGCTCAGCAACCATGCTTCAGGCGTTCGATCGATTTCCGTCGGTCATGATGGATCGCGCGCCCATGTGATCGATTTTGCCGGCAATGCCTACATCTGGGACTTGCGCAACGAGCGCATAATTGTTGCAAATGCGAGCGGATTCGACCAATTCGGACTCGCTTCGTTTGACCTCGGCGGAAGATATGCGGCGATTGCTGGGAATGACGGTTCGCTCCGGCTCTGGGATTCGGAGGCTGCTCGAATCGTCATGAAATTGAGGGTCGGCATCGAGTCTCCGATTTCGGTTCTCCTTTGGTCAGGCCGGAAGCTCGCTGTCGGCGACCTGTCTGGAGCGCTCACGATCTACGATCTTGCTAACGTGGCACTGCCCATCGAGAAGCTAGCAGCACTGGCATGCGCCACAGAGCGGTCGTTAGCGCCGCGCTTCACCTGGATGGAAGCCGCAACCGATCCGATCATTCGTGAAGTGTGGGACCTTCAGGGGACCAGCCGCTCGGTTTGTGAGTGAGTCAGACAAGTGCGTCGTCGCGATCACGCTGCCGCTTGGAGCATGTTGCACTCCCCGACGTCAGCAATTTTCCGAGGCGGTCGTGCGCAGTTGCTGCGTGCTAGCCCGTCACCATGTTCCGACTTGGGTCAGCGAGCAGGAGTGCTGGCGGGCTGCTCGCGACAGGGAAAGTAACCCTGTAACCGGACGGGGTTGCTGCAGCGCCGCGATCTTCCGCCCCGTGCCAAAAGCGCCACAAGGTTTTCAAAGACGATCAGTCGTAGCGTGTTCTTTAGGGCACATGATGGTGAGACATTAGTCCAGTACTGTCCGCACAATTCTGCGTCTCCGCCCCAGCGCGCAGATCCAAGTGGTCTCGATCAACTATTCTCTCCGCACCAGTAAAGGTTGGCCGCCAATCCTGGCACCTTAGTTTAGGGTGCAGGAGATACGCCATGGACCGGGATACAGAGGAACTCGTCCGTCGTGCCACGAAGGGCGACGTGCACTCTTTTGTCGAGCTGACGCGGCGGTTTCAGAAGGTCGCGTTCGGCTCCGCCCTCGCCTTACTGCGCGACTTCCAGCGGGCTGAGGACGCCACCCAGGAAGCCTTTGTCGCAGCGTGGACCGGGCTGCCAGCTCTGGCCGACCCGGCAGCATTTCCTGGTTGGCTGAGAGGCATCGTCCGCCATCACGCCTTCCGTGTTTTGAGAAGGCAACAGCTGCAGATGCTGCCACTCTCGGAGGCAGAGGAGCTGGCGAGCGACGAGCCGGCACCAGATCGCCGTATTGAGCAACAGCAGCAGATAGCAGCCGCCATGGCGGCAATTGCCGACTTACCGCCGCTTCAGCGCGAGCCAGCCACGCTCTTCTATGTGCATGACTGCTCGCAGCAGGACATAGCCACCTTCCTGGGCCTGTCGGTGGCTACGGTGAACAACCGATTGCATGCGGCCCGCTCGCACCTCAAGGAAAAGATGCTCGCCATGACTCCGGGGATGATGCAGGCACACGCCTTACCCGACGACTTCGCCAATCGCGTCGGTCGGCTCGCCGAGGCGAGAGGCCGAATCGTCGAGATTCTATTCGATCCGGCGCATCTGCCAGATGTTCTGACCGAGCTTGCCGTCAGCGACGAGCGCGATCGGAGCGCCATCGCCGTTCAAGTGATCCAACGTCCGGGCGGGGGCATCGTTCGCGGCATATCGACCACAGCCGTTACCGCCGTGCCGCGCGGCGCCACTGTGCTGAGCTCCGGTCGTCAGTGCGAGACGCCGGTCGATCTGGCCGGCTTCGAGCAGGTCGTGCCACTGCTTGCTGGTCGGGGTGTCGGCATTCATCAGGGGGTCAAGCTGCTCGAGACCGGGATCAAGGTGATCGACGTCATGTGCCCGCTGATTGCAGGCGGCAGCGTGGTCATCGCTGGCGAGGTCAAGACTGGCATCTCAGTGGTCACCGAGGAGCTGGTTAGGCGCTTGAGCGGCGGAACCGCTCCGCTCTCGCTGTTCAGCCTGATACCGCGTTGGCCGGACGCTCCACAGGGTTGGTCGCTTTCGGAGCAAATGAAGACGGATGGGTTTAGCGAGGGTACCGTCGGCGCGGTGCAAACCTTCTTTTTCC
Source organism: Hyphomicrobiaceae bacterium (assembly GCA_036555805.1). Taxonomy (GTDB): domain Bacteria; phylum Pseudomonadota; class Alphaproteobacteria; order Rhizobiales; family Hyphomicrobiaceae; genus AWTP1-13. The sequence continues at coordinate 4,352 of DATBKR010000029.1, forward strand.
GGTCCGGCGACGGCTCTTGGGTGGCTGATCAGTTGCCGGGGCTCGCCTCCGCTGACGCCGTTATTCACCTGACCAGCGATATGATACGAGCCAAGATATACCCAGCCGTCGATGTCATGACATCCCGCTCTCGCTGCTTGGAGGCGATGGTTCTCGATGATGAGCACGCGACGATCGTGGAACGGGTACGCGATGCGATAGCCGCGCTGCGGGCAACGGAGCCTCAGCCCGCTTCCGGTGCGGGATCGGTTGATCTCGATCGAGCTAGGAAGTTGCAGAATTTCTTCGGCCAGCCCTTTTTTGTGGCAGAGCCCTACACCAAACGCCCCGGCTCACACGTGAGCCGCGACGAGGCGCTGCGTGGCTGCCGCGAGATTCTCGATGGCGTGCACGACGACCTTCCTGTCGACGCGTTCTATTGGAGCGGCAGCATCGCCGAGATACGCAACGGCAATGTAAAAAAAGCGGGCTGAAGATCGGCACCAAGGCTATGCGGCTCGGTCGTTCGAGCCGGGCCGCGAATGTGGGGTGTTGCGCGTTGAGAACTCAAGTTGTCTCACCGCAACACGGCAGTTGTGGGTAAGGGATGGACAGGTGGTTAGGTACCGCTTCCCGCCTTCCAGCTTCAGCACCACCGGGTACCGTTTGACCTCGCTTTCGCTGTCTGTTTCCTCAACGACCTCGACAAGTGTGATCGCACTCGCGGGAATCTGTTCCACCGAACGGAACAGCACGCTTGTCCGATGAATGACTACCTGGCGGGCCATGGCGTCCACGCGGATGCAGCCGGCGACCGGCCACAAGGCCATGATGTAGTCTTCGCCCTTTTCGATCTTCACGGCACGGTCCTGCGTCAATTCGTGGCGCTGAAACAGTAGAGCGCGTCAGAGGGCTCACGCAACCGCGGCCGCGGTCGGGGCGCCGACGGTGCGCCTGTCGATTGCTTCCCCGCCCATGCAGCCTTCCCCAAATGGCAGGAGGGTCGGCATCCGCATTGTCACTATCGAGGCCTGCTCAGGCTTTACTCGCGGCCCGCCGGATCGCTCAGCCGCCCAAGGCGACCTTTGTCGCGAGGCTCCGACCCGGCCAGTTACCCGACCAAGCCGCTCGCCAGCTTCCGGACCTATCGACAATTATCCGGGTGGAATCCTCCTCCACAGGTGTTTCGCGCCTTCGGGGCGCACTGCCACTTGCGGACATCGCCACGAGAGCGACGTGGCCCTTGAGGGCGCCACTAGAATGCCCGATGCACCATTTGCTAGACAGCCTGAGCTGCTCCAGCCCTGAGGGGAGACACCGCCGTGTGCGCCAGCGCCTCGTGTTCGACTAGGGAGTCGCGGTCGCCCGTAGCACCGTGGTCCGCAATCACCGGGAAGGAGAAGACAACGATGACGGCCTTCGAATTCGACCGACGCGCGGTGCTCGCGATGGGAGCAGCCTTCACGGTACCAGGCGCTCATCGGGCCATGGCGGCCGATGGCGACTTCCCGGCCCGCCTTGCGCAGATGCAGCGCGACGGCCGCGTGTCCGGCCTGCACACTCTGCTGGTTTCGCGAGGCGGCAAGGTGCTGTTCGAACACTACGGCACCGGCGTGGACCAGAGCTGGGGCAACCCGCTCGGGACGGTGACCTTCGGGCCGACCGTGCCGCACGACCTGCGTTCGGTGACCAAAAGCATCGTCGGAATGCTCTATGGTATTGCGCTTGCCGGCGGCAAGGTGCCGCCGCCCGAAGCGAAGCTGTACGATCAGTTCCCGGAATACGCCGACCTCGGCCACCAGCCCGGACGGGACCGTATCACCGTCGCCCATGTGCTCAGCATGACGCTCGGAACGGAATGGGACGAGCTTACCATTCCCTATGGCGCTCCGCGCAACAGCGCGATGGCC
>DATBKR010000030.1:0-17688 GCA_036555805.1 Hyphomicrobiaceae bacterium
TCGCCGTCGGGCGCGAGGCGCACGTGGCGCAGGATCCCCATGTCGGCGATGGTGAGGAACGGCAGCTCGGGGTCGGTCACGCCCTCCACAACGGCCCGAGCGTATTCCAGCCGGCCAGCGGAGCACATCGCGTCCCGCGAGAGCTGCGCGGATTCCCCTCCCCCTTGTGGGGAGGGTGCCTCAAATTCTGAGGTCTTCACCAAGTCGCTCCCGGATAGGCGCGTTGCAGGAACTGCATCTCGGCCAGCATGTGGCCCAGGTGCTCTGTGTGAGTGCCGCGGCGGCCGCCGGAGATCATCCAGCCGTCGGCGGGGCGCTGCAGCGTGGCCTCGATCAGCACCTCGCTCATAGTGTCGTTCCAGGCCGGCCGGAGCTTGGAGGCATCGGCGCCGACCCCGGCCTCGACCATCGCGCGCTCCACGTCGTCCGCCTCGAACAGCTCGCCCGTGAACATCCAGATGTCGTCGATAGCGCGCTGCATGCGGCGGTGGCTCTCGGCGGTGCCGTCGCCGAGGCGGATCACCCATTCCGAGCTGTGGCGCAGGTGATAGGCGCACTCCTTCCCGGCCTTGGCGGCGACGCCGGCGAGCTCCGCGTCGAGCGAATGCGTCAGCGCCGCCCACAGCGGCACCGCGAACGCGGCGCAGCAGAGCTGGCGCGCCATGGTGTCGGCGAAGTCGCCGTTGGGGCGCTCGGCGAGCTGCACGTTGAGGAACTCGTGGGCGTCGCGCAGGAATGCGAGCTGGTCCTCGCCGCGGCCGTCGCCCGCCAAGGCGCACGCGCGCCCGTAGAGCGCGCGCGCCTGGCCGATCAGGTCGAGGGCGATGTTGGAGAGGGCGATGTCCTCCTCCAGCGTCGGCGCTCGGCTCGACCATTCGGTGAGGCGGTGCCCCAGCACCAGCGCGTTGTCGGCGAGGCGCAGGAGGTAGCGGTAGTGGGCAGTGGCCATGGCGGTTGCTCGACTGGGGTCAGACCCTGCGGGTCTGACCCCTTGCTCCAACGGCGGTTGCGAAATGGGGTCAGACCCGCAGGGTCTGACCCCGCCGCACCGCTACATATGTCCGACCTCGTCGGGAATGTCGTAGAACGTCGGATGGCGGTAGGGCTTGCGCTCGGGCGTCGAAGGCTCCAGCAGCGTGTCCCTGTCGCCGGGCTCGGAGGCGACGATGGCCCTGGACGGCACCACCCAGATGCTCAGCGCCTCGCCGCGCCGCGTGTAGACATCGCGCGCATTCTGCAGCGCCATCTCGTCGTCGACGGCGTGCAGGCTGCCCACGTGCTTGTGGGCGAGCCCGTTGCGGGGCCGGAGGAACACCTCGTAGAGCGGCCAGTTCCTGTCGGGCTTCTTGTCGGACATCGCCAGACCTCCGCCTGCCCCCTTATTCCGCCGCCACCGGCACGGCCCGCCGCGCCGCGCGCTTGGCGGCGAACGCCTCGGCGGCCTCCCGCACCCAGGCGCCGTCCTCGTGCGCGGCGCGGCGCGCAGCCATGCGCTGGCGGTTGCACGGGCCCTCGCCTTTCACCACGCGCCAGAACTCGTCCCAGTCGATGCGGCCGATGTCCCAGTGCCCGGTCTTCTCGTTCCAGGCCAGCGCCGGATCGGGAATCCTGAGCCCCAGGTAGTGGGCCTGCGGCACCGTCGCGTCCACGAACTTCTGTCGCAGCTCGTCGTTGGAGAAGCGCTTGATCTTCCAGCGCATGGCCTGCTCGGAGTGCACGCTGTCCTTGTCCGACGGTCCGAACATCATCACCGACGGCCACCACCAGCGGTCGAGCGCGTCCTGCGCCATCGCCCGCTGCTCCCGCGCGCCGCGCGTCAGCGTCATCACGATCTCGTAGCCCTGGCGCTGGTGAAAGCTTTCCTCCTTGCAGATGAGGATCATGGCGCGTGCGTAGGGGCCGTAGCTGCAGCGGCAGATCGGGATCTGGTTCATGATGGCCGCGCCGTCCACCAGCCAGCCGACGGCGCCGATGTCGGCCCACGAGAGCGTCGGGTAGTTGAAGATCGAGGAGTATTTGGCCTTGCCGGCCAGCAGCTGGCCCACCAGCTCCTCGCGGCTGACGCCCAGCGTCTCGGCGGCGCCGTAGAGATAGAGCCCGTGCCCGGCCTCGTCCTGGATCTTGGCCATCAGCTGCAGCTTGCGCTTCAAGGTGGGCGCGCGCGTCAGCCAGTTGCCCTCGGGCTGCATGCCGACGATCTCGGAATGGGCGTGCTGCGAGATCTGGCGGATCAGCGTCTGCCGGTAGGCGGCGGGCATCCAGTCAGTGGGCTCGATGCGCTCCTCCGCGTCGATGCGCGCCTGGAAGAGGGCGAGCCGCTCCGGGTCTTCCTGGTGCGCGCCGTCGTGAGGCCGATCGAGGCTCAGGGCCTGCGTGTACATGCCGCCTCCCTGCAACGCGGGAATCGGTGCAATGCGCTTCGCTTATTGCACCCTACGCCAGACCGTAGCCAGACCGTAGACCGTAGGGTGCAATAGCGCGATAGCGCGTATTGCACCGAAAAAAACCTTGCCCCGCAAATATGTCACGGAAAAATTCGCCACGCAAGTTTTCCGTAACATACTGCGCCGCAACTACGCAGTGCGGAACCGCTCATTGAGCGCCGGCGTTGCTGGGGGCAGTGGCCCGTCCTCGTTGATGGCATGGCCGCCAAGCCAGCGCTCCGATGCCGCGAGAATCCTGGGGTAAACACCGGAGACCAAGCCGAGCGCGCGCAGGCCGGGCCAGCCCTCGGGGAGCATGGCGCGCGGCAGGAGCGGGTCGCGCAGCACGATGCGGCGCCAGTCGTGGATCAGCAGCGTGCGCAACTGAAACGCCGGCGCATCGCTGAGCCGGGCGCCCTCGGCGATCTCCCCCGCTACCGGGCCGAACACCCTGACAAACTGCGCGTAGGCGGCAGCCAGGTCGTCGAGCCGCCAGCACGCGCGGGCGAGCGCACGCGCGGTCTCGGCGCTCTGCGGGCGCGTCACTAGCACGATGCCCGCATCGGAGGCGGCAGCGCGGCCGGCCGGCGTCTCCATATGCGGCCGCACCATCACATTGGCGGCGGCCTGGCCCCAGCCCCCGCGTAACAGCCGCTCGCGGCGCGCCGCCCGCTCTGCGACGTCCGGTGTCGTGACGATGGCGACCTCCATCTCGCCCGACCAGGGCCGCTCGGCGGCTTGGTAGATGCGGGCGGTCGCGGCGGCGAACTCGGCTGCGCCCCAGGCGGAAAGCCGGTAATAGCTCTGCTTGCCGATGCGCGTGCGCTCGAACCAGCCATCGGCCACCAGCCGCGAGGCGGCGGTGCGCACGAGCCCCGGCTCCACCCCGAAACCCGCCATCAGCTCGAGCAGCGAGCCCAGCCACAGCGACCCCCCGCGCGGCACGATGGCGTCGCCGTAGATGGTGACGATCAGCGAGCCGGCCCGCATCGGCCGGCGGCGCTCGAAGCTCTGGAGGAGCGCGCTCAGCTTGCGCGCGGCGGTGGTCGCCGATGTCGTCGTGGCCATGGGCCGCCAGTCTTAGCCGATCCCCCGAGAGAATGGGCAACCGAAATTGGCCTGGGGTGGCGGCCAGGGCCAGTGTCGCCAGCCCGAGTATCCGTTTCCTCGGGAGTGGTCTCGACGAGAGAGCTAAGGGCCTCTCATCGGTCCGCCGCGAGGCGCCAGGAGCGGCCACGACGATGCAGCTGTTCGCCCGCTCCATCGGGGGCAGCGTGTAGCCCGTCCTTCTTCCTCAGCCACTTGGCCGGTATTTGCAGCTCGCAGCGGGCTCCGCCGGCAGCGAGCACGTAGTCGACGGCTCCGCCGAGTTCGTAGGGGATCAGTTCGCGGATCACGCTGGTCCCATAACCTGGGGCGCAGGGGGCTGCGACGGGTGGTCCCCCTGCCTCGCACCACTCAAGGACCAGGCCGTCGCGCGGGCCTCCGTTCGCCTGCCAATGCCAGCGCACGGATATCCGGCCGCTGCGGCTGGACAGCGCGCCGTACTTCGCAGCGTTGGTGGTCAGCTCATGAAGAACGATGGCGACCGTCTGCACCGATTCCGCGCTCACATCGACAGCCGGCCCATCGATGAGCGTATTGCCATCCCTCATGCAGGGCGCGAGTTCGCCGCGAACGAGTTCGGCAAGGTCGACGCCCCGCCATCGATTGAGGCTCAGGAGTGCATGCGTATTGGCCAGCGACCGAATACGTCCTCTGAGCACGTCCAGGAACTCGTCCATGGAGTTGCTGCTGGCGCGGGTCTGTTCGGCAATGGCGGCGACGCACGCCAGTGTGTTCTTGACGCGGTGATCCAGTTCCGAAACGAGCAGGCTCTTCTGATCCTCGGCTTGCTTGCGTTCGGTGATGTCGATGCAGGTGCCGATATAGCCCGCAAACACCCCCGGGGGCTCCCAAAGCGGAATGCCGGTATCCAGCGCCCAACGATACTGACCGTCGTGCCGGCGCAGCCTGTATTCCATGGAAAAGGACTCGCGCGCGTCAAAGGCATCGGCGTACGTCTGCAGGCAGCGGTCGAAATCGTCTGGATGGACGTTTTCAGACCACCCATTGCCAAGCTCATGCTCCATGGCCCGACCGACAAAGTCCAGCCAGGGCCGGTTGAACCAAGTGTACTGCTTGTCGACGCCGCTTATCCAGATCATGACCGGAGCGGCATCGGCCGTGACCCGGAAACGCTGCTCGCTCTGCTTGAGCACCGCCTCTTTGTGCCGCCGCTCAGCGAACAGGGCCGTCAGCACGAGAGTGCAAAGCGTCACCAACGTAATGGAGACTTGGGCACCCTTCACGCGCTCGGTGAGCGCGGCCGCCGCATCGCCAAAGTGACCTACGCCGAGTGCCGTGGCACAGATGACCGTAATGGACCAGATGAATGCGCCTGCTATTCCAAATGTGGCTTGGCAGCGGGCTGCCAGCCACAACAGCAGGGGAAACACCAGTGCATCCGCGTCGAACGAGAGCCAGGATCCGATCGGATGAGCCACGGCATACCAACTGGCCAGCGGCACGATGGCGAGAACCCCCAGGCCCTCGACCGATTCGGCTCGGGACGGTAGCTCGCGCCACAGCTGACGGAGTCCGATCACGAGGGGTGCGACGACCACGATTCCGACACCGCTCGCCAAGAACCACGTGCGCCAAACATCCCAAAACGGCTCGGGGGTATGCAGCAGGACGATGGTCGCGGCGCCGCCAATGCCGGAGGCTGCGGCTCCGAAGCAGGCGGCTGCGACAAAGCCCGCGACGTGACGAACGTCGTCAAAGGCGAATGCGCGGCCGAACCACCGCTCGATCAGCCAGGCCGCCAAAACGGCTTCGCCCGCATTGCAGAAGCCCTTGAGTATTGCAGTCCAAAGGCTTCGATCGCCCATCAGGTTGGCAATGACGGTCGCGACCACCACACCCACGACGACGGGCCTTCGTGCACGGCTGCCCAATGTGACGAGAATGCCGACGGCGATGCCTGAGGCGGGCCAGAACACGGCCACTTCGTTGGCAAGCAGGGCAAGCGCCACTCGCGCTGCCACAAAGTATGCGATAGCCACTCCGACCGCGCAGCCGAGCGAGAGAGCCCACTCGGTGCCCGGCCCGTGGTGGGGCCGGAACCAGTTGGCCCCAAAGGCCGGACGAGCACGTTTCAATGCGCCCCCCAATCTGTCAAGCCTCGCTCGGCCGGGATCCGAGCCTGTCACCGGCGTGCAAAGTCGCCGCGGGCCCTCCCAAACATAGGCGGTCGGCAGCGAAGGCGGTACGCTCATTCCGCCAAATTCGCCACATAGTTACCCCCGACGGTGCCGCGCTGCCAGGCTCTCTGCGCGTTCGTCCGGGCCGGATCGGAAGCGTCGCGGCATGGTGGTCGGCTCCCGGAGCGAAGGAAAGCGCGGCACGCGCGTGCGTCGCCCGTCACCATGCCTTCCGGCGCCGCCAAGTCCGCATCGCCGGCCGCAGGTCGTCGGCGTGTACATGGCACTTCAGGCCGAGAGGGCGCTGACCGTCACGTAGTAGCCGTCCGGATCCCGAAGGGCGAATTCCAGCGTTGCCGTGTTCGGGTTCCGGTGTGGCTCCTCCTCGAGCCGGGAAGCCAGCGCGCGCGCCCTCGGCAGCGCCTCGTCGAAATCGTCGACCCGGAAGAACAGCAAGAGACCGTTGCCCGGCGGCGGGTCAGGCCGGGTCAGCGGGGGATGCCCATGGGCCCCCCACCGATGAAGGCAGAGCAGGACCGTGCCATCCGCATCGAGGATCTGGCCGAAGTAGTCGTGGGCAGGAGCCGATTTCGGCAGGCCGAGCAGCGTCTGGTACCACGCGAAGCTGCGCGCGACATCGGCCACTCCGATGATGGTCCAGGTGCGTCTCATTGGGGCCTCCTGTGGTGTGGGCTGTGACGTCGGCCCGGTTGGAACCGGTTTCGGCGTCCGACGGTACCGGAACTTTCTCGCTGCGGGTTTCGGGCTTTTCCCGAGTGACACAAGCCCTCAGGAGCGCATGGTTGAGCCGGCACGGCAACAGCCGACTTGGCTATGCGTATCCTGCTTTGTATCTGCGGGCTTTCCGCCGCAATCGCCCAAGGTGGGGCCTATGCCCAATCCGACGGCCAATCCAGCGCCGCGTCAGTGGCGGCTGCACGGGCTACCCTGCCCAACAGCGCGGAGAAGCCCGGGCAGTTGCGGGCGCGCGGGCGGGCGTGGTTTGCACGATGCATGCAGGATTGGGACGCGGGGACCCACATGACCAAGAGTGATTGGGAGCGAACCTGCCGCCGGCTTGCACTGGAGCGCACCAAGTTCGTGACCAAGTTCCTCATGGAGCAGCCCAAATAGCGTCGCTCCATCACCCCGTCGGCACCAGGTGGTCGTCGACCAGGCAGCGGGAATGATCGCTCAGGACTTCGATGACGCGGCACTCCGATATTTCGCCGTGCCGGCACTGCTCGATCATGCGCTCCAGCTCGCCCTGTAGCGCCCGCAACCGGGCGATCCTGCGTTTCACCTCGTCGAGCTGAGCGCGCGCAATCACGTCAGCCGCTTCGCAGGATTGGCGTGGATTGTCTGCCAGACTGAGCAGGTCACGGACCGCCTCCAGTGGAAATCCAAGCTGCCGGCTGTGGCGGATGAACGCCAGCCGCGCGACGTGGCGGCGGTCGTACCGGCGCTGATTGCCCGAGGTACGCGCGGGCTCTGGCATCAACCCGACTTGCTCGTAATAGCGGATGGTCTGCACCTTGCAGCCGGCCTCCCGTGCAAGACCGCCAATGGAATACCGTTCAGGCACACCGCCCTCTTGAACCTCCAGTTGCTGTAGGTCCTATCTAAGGCGAGGTATCGCGGCCGGCAAGCCAATGGTCGGTTCGCGGCGCGGCGGAGCTAACGCCTGCGCTTCGATCTGGTTGCAAGAGGACATGCCCATGCCAGACCGGGGAGAAGCGACGCACAACCCTGCCGCTCGTCTCGACGGTGCTCCCGGCGCCAATACCGGAGCGCCGTGCTGTGCTGCCGATGCCTGGGCTCGGTCCGGGCCCGGTCCTGCCAAGCCTTCGGCGGGCGCCCGTTGCACATTCAAGGTGCAGGGGCTCGATTGCGCTGAGGAAGTGGCGGTCCTGCGACGCGAGATTGGTCCACTCGTCGGCGGCGAAGACAAGCTCGCTTTTGATGTCTTGAACGGCCGTATGACGGTGCTCGAGGAGGCACCGCGGATCTCGGCCGAGGACATCCGCCAAGCCGTTCGCCGGACGGGCATGACCGCGGTCGAATGGCGCCCCGACGGGCAAGGCGCGCGGGACGAGGGCGACCGGCATCGCCGGCAGCAGATCTGGTTCACAAGCCTCAGCGGGCTGTTTGTCGCGACGGGCTTTGTCATCCACGTCTGGCTCGCCGGCGGCTTCAACGAAGCCATCCGCCTTCTCGCGGGCCACGACGGAAAGGTCACACCCGTGCCCGAGACGATCGCCTACGGCCTCGCGGTCGCCTTCGGCATGCGCTTCGTCATCATCAAGGCCTGGTATGCGGCGCGCGGCCTGCGGCCGGACATGAACCTCCTGATGACGGTCGCGGTCGCCGGCGCCGTCGCCATCGGCGAGTGGTTCGAGGCGGCGACCGTGGCTTTTCTGTTCGCACTCTCGCTCGCGCTCGAAAGTTGGAGCGTAGCGCGGGCGCGTCGCGCCATCGCCGCCCTTCTCGATCTGGCACCGCCTGTGGTCAGGCTCGCCCGAGCGGACGGCTCGGAGGCTGACGTGCCAGTCGTGGAAGTCCGGCCCGGCGATCGCTTCATCGTGCCCGCCGGCGAACGCATCGCGCTGGACGGGCGTGTGGTTGCAGGCACCAGCGCTGTGAACCAAGCACCCATCACCGGCGAGAGCGTGCCGGTCGAAAAGGAGCCTGGCGCCGAGGTCTTCGCAGGCGCCATCAACGGTGAAGGCACACTCACCGTGGAGGCGACCAAGGCGGCCCATGACACGATGCTCGCCCGGATCATCCACATGGTGGAGGAGGCGCATGCTCGGCGGGCGCCATCGGAGCAGTGGGTGGAGCGCTTTGCCAGGGTCTACACGCCGGCAGTCATGGCGCTCGCGCTTCTCGTGTTCCTGGGGCCGCCGCTGGCGCTTGGCGGAGCGTGGGAGGATTGGTTCTATCGCGCCCTTATCCTGCTCGTGATCGCCTGTCCGTGCGCGCTCGTGATCTCGACACCTGTATCGATCGTCGCCGCGCTCGCCTCATCCGCCTGCGCGGGAGTGCTCGTGAAGGGTGGCGCCTACATCGAGCTTCCCGCCCGCCTTAAGGCCATCGCGATGGATAAGACCGGGACTGTCACGCGCGCTGAGCCAGCGGTGACCGAGGTCATACCGTTCGGCAACCACACCGAGGCGGAGCTGTTGTCGCGCGCTGCGGCGCTTGAGGCACGCTCCACGCATCCGCTTGCGCGCGCCATTCTGCGCCATGCCGAACAGAAGCGCGTTGCGCCAGCGCCGGCGGCGGATGTGCAGGTGCTGCCCGGCAAGGGGCTCACAGGCATCTTCGGTGGGGAAGCGTTCTGGCTCGGCTCGCATCGCTACGTTGCCGAGCGGGGTCAGGACAATCCCGAGGTCGCCCGTCGAGCTCGGGACCTTGAAGCGGACGGCAAGACCGTGATCGCCGTCGGCAACCCGCGCCACGTCTGCGGCCTCATCGCCGTGGCCGACACGATCAGGCCGGAGGCCCGCCAGATCGTCAGGCAACTGCACGCCGCCGGCGTCGCCAACGTCGTCATGCTGACCGGCGACAATCGTACGACCGCCGACGCCATTGCCCGCGACCTCGGCATCGATGAGGTGCACGCCGAATTGTTGCCCGAGGACAAGGTCAAGAAGGTCGAGGAGTTGGTCGCGCGTTACGGCATTGTGGCGATGGTCGGAGACGGGGTGAACGATGCGCCGGCGCTCGCGCGCGCCAGTCTCGGCATTGCGATGGGCGCGATCGGCTCCGATGCCGCGATCGAGACCGCCGACGTTGCGCTGATGACCGATGATATCTCGAAGCTTCCTTGGCTGGTGCGTCACGCTAAACGCACGCTCGCCACCATTCGCCAGAACATCGTCTTCTCCCTGGGCGTCAAGGCGGCTTTCATGGTGCTCACGTTTGCCGGTTTCGCGACCTTATGGGGCGCAATCGCCGCCGATGTCGGTGCCTCCCTTCTGGTGGTGGCCAACGCACTGCGACTGCTGAGGGAACGTCCACTGGGCCGGCTCGTCGCATCGCAACGAATGGGCGGCGTCTCCTGGATACACCTCTAAGCCTTTGTCGGACCGGACCAAACCTTTGTTGTTGACTTTCCAGGACCGAGTTGGCAGACGCTCCATAATGCGGTTGCGCCCGACGCACAGGATGGCCAGGGTTGTGTTGTGGCTTGCGCTTGTGCTGGCCGCAGCAATGGCATCTGCAGATGCGCAGCCTTTCCAAGCCGCCCCTCATGATACCCCAAGGGCTGCCAATGAGACTTGGCAGCCGTCGCTAGCGAAGGCGTATGCAGCGGCTAGCCTCGGGATAGCATATGACCATCAGCATCGAAGTCCTTGTGGTCACGGCAACTGCAGTCAGTGCTGCCCGTTGTGCTCGCACGCCTCGCCCGGCTTCGGCCTTGGCGTCGACTACCGATCGATCATAAAGACGGTGGCGGCGCCAGGGCGATACGTTCCCGTCGAAACGGAACGGCTGCACGCCTGGCTCTCCCAGCTCCCCTTCAGGCCTCCCTGCTTGCACGCGTGAGCTCCCACGTGGCCGCCTGCGCCGCGTTCGGGATTCGTTCGTGTAACGGGACGCGAGCATGCCATTCCTATTCGATTCCAAATCGCGCACGCACCTCGTCTCGCCGGTGCCTGCCCGCGGGTTGCCTTCAACATCACGCCTGAACAAGCGAGGGTGGTGCCAAAGGCGGCTGCGGCGAGACAGCATCGGTCTGGCGATCTGCGCGGCGCTGGTTTTCTCAGCGCCACTTCGATTGGCTGCCGAGCCGTCTGGATCGTTGACCTTGTCGAAGGCGGTGCAGCGGGCGATGGCGGCCAATCCGCGATTGGCAGCCGCCGACAGCGAGATCGGGATAGCGACCGGCAAGCGCGTTCAAGCAGCTGTCGTCCCCAATCCCGAGCTTTCCATGGAGCTCGACAACGCTTTGGGGTCGGGCCAGTACCACGGGCTCCGCTCTGCAGAGACCACGCTCGAGATCGGCCAGCTGTTCGAGTTTCGTGGCAAGCGCGCGGCACGGCTCGCCGTGGGTTCCGCCGAGGTCGACAGCGCCTATTGGCAGCTGGAAGCGCTGCGTCTGGAGATCCTTTCGGACACGGCGGCAGGGTTCTTCAACGTGCTTGCAGGGCAGCGGCGCGTCGAGATTCTCGACGCCCAGATTGTCTCTCTTGATCGCTTCACCCCGCTCCTGCAGCGGCGTGTTGAGGCGGGTGCCTCCTCTCCGGGCGAGGTTGCCCGGGCGCAGGTTGCCATTGACCTGGTACGCGCCGATCGCGAGCGGGCGCGGACCGTCCTGGCCATCGCGCGACGCGAGCTCGCCGCGCTGATGGGAGCGAGCGAGCCCGACTTTGCGCGCGCACTCGGCGACCTCACGCGCGTGCGCAGGCCGCCGCCCCTTCAAACGGTGCTTCGTGCCGTTGACGAACTGCCTCAACTGGTCCGCTGGACCGCGCTGCGCGCACAAAGGGATGCCGAGCTGATCCAGGCGCGGCTGAAGCCCTACCCCGACATCAGGGCGGGCGTTGCCTGGCGGCATTTCGATGAGACGAACGACAATGCGGTCCGCTTCGGCATTTCGATTCCGCTCCCCGTCTTCGATCGCAACATCGGCGGCATCGCTGAAGCGGAAGCGTCGCTGGCGAAGGTGTCCGCGGACCGCGCGGCCGCCAGGATCGCGCTGATTCTGACGCTCGGCCGCGCCTACGACACGCTTGCGGGGGCGGTGCGAGAGGTGGACATCCTGCGGACGTCGGCAATCCCTAACGCCCGCAAAGCCGTTGATGCCATCGAGAGCGGGTATAGCCAGGGCCGTTTTACGCTGCTGGAGGTCCTGGACGCGCAGAACACGAGCACACAAGCCGCGCTGCGCGAGTTGGAGGCCCTCACCAGCTTTCACACCTCTGTGGCAACCATTGAAGGTCTGACGGGATCGCGCCTGGGCGCAACACGCGCGAGAGTGAAATGAGGCGTTTGGCTCAACACGCGGCGCTGCTGATCGTTACCCTCCTCCTGACAGCGGGTATTGCAGTGTATTACCAGGGCCCGACCGGCGGCACCGGCGTGAAACCGGCCGATCCGCATGAACACGGGCACGACGAGCACGACCGCGCAGGAGAAGGGGCGACACTCAGCGACGCCAAGGTGGCGGCGGCCGGCATTGAGCTGCGCAAGGCTGGTCCCGGCGTGCTGCGAGACAGCCTGCTTCTCAATGGGATTGTCCAGCCGAACCAGGAAGCTCTGGTGCAGGTCACTCCCCGCTTCCCGGGCGTCGTGAAAGACATCCGCAAGCGCATTGGAGACCGCGTTGCCAAGGGTGAACTGCTGGCCATGGTCGAAAGCAACCAGAGCCTGACGGCGTACGAGCTCAAGGCGCCGATCGCAGGCACCGTCATCGACCGGCAGGCCTCGCTCGGCGAATATGCATCCGAGCAGAAGCCCGCCTTCATCATCGCCGATCTGTCGACGGTTTGGGTCGATTTTTCCGTACCCCGCCGCGACATGAAGCGTGTGCGCGCGGGGGACACCATCTTGATCGACGCGGAGGACGGCGGCCCCGAGATCGAGGCGAAGCTCTCCTACGTGTCCCCCGTCGGCAGCAGCGACACCCAGAGCGCCCTGGCGCGCACCATGGTCGGCAACGCGGAACTGCGGCTGCGTCCCGGATTCTTCATCACCGGGCGCCTCCTCCTTTCCGCCAAGCCGGCTGCCATCGCCGTCAAGTCATCGGCCCTGCAAACGTTGGAGAACCGCACGGTCGTGTTCGTTCGCGTCGGCGACAAATTCGAACCTCGCCACGTGGAGGTCGGCGCCCGCGACTCGGAGCACGTCGAGATCCTCTTTGGGCTTCTCGAGGGAGACCTTTACGCGGCCAAGAACAGCTTCGTGATCAAGGCAGAGCTTGGCAAAGGGAGCGCGGCCCACGAGCACTGAAGGGCCAATCGTCATGATCAATACCATTCTTGCGTTCTCGATTCGCCAGCGATGGCTCGTAGTGATCGCCGTCGCCGGATTGGCGGCCCTCGGTGCGTGGAGCTTCGGGCGCCTGCCGATCGATGCCGTGCCCGACATCACCAACGTTCAAGTCCAGGTCAACAGCAACGTCCCAGGGTACTCCCCGCTGGAAGTCGAGCAGCGGATCACCTTTCCCATTGAGACCGCCATGGGCGGGCTCCCGAACCTCGAGTACACCCGGTCGCTGTCACGCTACGGCCTGAGCCAGGTCACCGTTGTTTTCAAGGACGGCACCGACATCTATTTCGCCCGGCAACTCGTCAATGAGCGCATCCAGCAGGTCAAGGATCAGCTGCCGACGGGCATCCAGACCGCGATGGGCCCGATCTCAACCGGCCTTGGCGAGATCTATATGTTCGCCGTCGAGGCAGCACCCAAGGCGCGCAATCCGAACGGCGAGCCTTACAGCTCGACGGAGCTGCGCACGATCCTCGACTGGATCGTCAGGCCGCAACTGCGCACCGTGCCCGGCGTTGTCGAGGTCAACTCCATCGGAGGTTTCGAGAAGCAATTTCACGTGCTGCCGAACCCCGCCCGCCTGATGGCCTACAAGCTGTCCTTCCGCGACGTCATGACCGCCCTTGCGGCGAACAACGCCAACGTCGGAGCGGGCTACATCGAACGAAATGGCGAGCAGTATCTTGTGCGCACACCAGGACAGGTCGGCAATGTCGTCGAGATCAGGAACATCGTGATCGGCTCGCGCAACGGCGTTCCCGTGCGCATCGGCGACGTGGCCGAGGTTGCGGAGGGGAAGGAGCTTCGAACCGGCGCAGCGACGCTGAACGGTGATGAGACCGTCCTCGGCACAGCGATGCTGCTGATCGGTGAGAACAGTCGAACGGTTGCTCAGAGGGTCGATGCACGACTCAAAGACATACAGAAGTCCCTGCCGGAGGGCGTCGTCGCGCGCACGGTCTACGACCGCACTGCACTGGTCGAAGCGACCATCGCTACCGTTGGGAAGAATCTGTTCGAGGGGGCGGTGCTGGTCATCGTCATCCTGTTCGTCTTCCTCGGCAACATCCGTGCTGCCCTGATCACGGCGTGCGTCATCCCCTTGTCGATGCTGTTCACCTTCACAGGGATGGTGGAGAACAAGGTGAGCGCCAACCTTATGAGTCTTGGCGCCATCGACTTCGGAATCATCATCGACGGCGTCGTCATCATCGTCGAAAACTGCATGCGCCGCCTGGCAACCGAACAGCACCGTCGGGGCCGGCTGCTGAGCGCGGCCGAAAGGCACGAGACGGTTCTTGCGGGTGCACGCGAGGTGGCGAGTCCCAGCCTTTTCGGCATGCTCATCATCGCAATCGTCTACCTGCCGATCCTCACGCTCACTGGCGTCGAGGGCAAGATGTTCACCCCGATGGCGGTCACGGTGCTGATGGTGTTGACCGGGGCGGCCATTTGCTCGGTCACCTTCGTACCCGCCGCCATTGCGATCTTCGTTACAGGCCGCGTGTCCGAAAGAGAAAACATCCTGATGCGCGCTGCACGCCGCGCGTATCTGCCATTGCTGGATGCATCCATCCGGCAGCGGCGGTCGATGGCCGTCATGGCGGTTGCGCTGATTGTGGTAAGCGCCATCGCCGCCTCGCGCATGGGCCGCGAATTCATCCCGAGTCTTGACGAAGGCGATGCCGCGGTCCAGGCGCTCCGCGTGCCTGGTACCAGCCTGTCGCAGTCCGTGGAGATGCAGGGGGCGCTCGAGAAGCGGCTGCTTCAGATACCCGAAGTGAGGGAGGTCTTCGCACGCGTGGGTACCGCCGAGGTGGCCACGGATCCCATGCCTCCGTCGATTGCGGACGGGTACGTCATGCTGAAGCCCCGAGACCAGTGGCCCGACCCGAGGAAATCCAAGGCAGCACTGATTTTGGAGATCGAAAAGGCCGCTGAAGACCTGCCCGGCAGCAGCTACGAGATCTCGCAGCCGATCCAGCTTCGCTTCAACGAGCTCATTTCCGGTGTCCGCAGTGACGTGGGCGTGAAGATCTTCGGTGACGATCTCGATACGCTGCTGCCCGCTGCAGGCCAGGTGCAGAGCGTGCTGCAGACCGTCCCCGGCGCCGCCGACGTGAGAACGGAGCAGGTTGCCGGCCTGCCAGTTCTTACCGTGAAGCTGAACCGGGCGGCGCTGTCACGGCTTGGCATCAGTGTCGGGGACGTGCAGGCGATCGTTGAGATCGCCGTCGGCGGCAAGGAGGCCGGAACCGTCTTCGAGGGCGACCGCCGGTTCGAGCTGGTGGTGCGGCTGCCCGAGCACCTGCGCACGGACGTCGAGTCGATCAAGGCACTGCCGGTGCCTTTGGGTTCAGAAGGCGTCGCCGCTCCAATGCGGGCATCTGTGGGCGACTCGCCACTGGCGGGCATGCGATACGTGCCGCTGTCGGCCGTGTCCCAAATCGAGATCGGCCCAGGGCCCAACCAGATCAGCCGTGAGAACGGCAAGCGCCGTATCGTGGTTACCGCCAATGTCCGCGGCCGAGATCTCGGCTCGTTCGTTGCAGAAGCGCAGCAGCAGATTGCGGAGAAAGTCAAGCTGCCGGCCGGCTACTGGATCACCTGGGGCGGTCAGTTTGAACAGCTGGCCTCGGCCACGCAGCGCCTGACGATCGTCGTGCCAATAGCCCTGCTGTTGATTTTCCTGCTGCTCTTCATGAGTCTGGGGTCGGCCACCGATGCGGTGCTGGTGTTCAGCGGCGTCCCGCTGGCGCTCACAGGCGGCATCGCTGCGCTGATGCTGCGCGATATTCCTCTTTCGATCAGCGCTGGCGTGGGCTTCATCACCCTGTCCGGCGTCGCCGTGCTGAACGGCCTCATCATCGTCGCGGAGATACAGCGCCTCCGCGAAGGGGGCTTGGCCATCGTCGAAGCCGCGAGGGAGGGCGTCCTGACGCGGCTGCGGGCCGTATTGATGACCTCGCTGGTTGCGCCGCTCGGCTTCGTTCCCATGGCCATTGCCACTGGCTCCGGCGCGGAGGTCCAGCGTCCGCTCGCCACCGTCGTGATCGGCGGCATTATCTCAGCAACGATCCTGACCCTGCTCGTCCTGCCCGCTCTCTACGTTCTGTTCCGCCGCGAGGAACGCAACGGCGAGCAGGCTGCACCTGCCGCATCGTCGCCGGCCTAAGACCGGCAGGAACGCTTCGCTCCAATGCCAAGTCAGCGGTCCGCGACCGGCAATCCCGCCTCCTTCCAGCGCACCATGCCGCCACGCAGCACGCGGACGTCCAGGAACCCGGCCGCGTCGAGCAGGCCTGCCGCGCTCGCGGAGCGTTTGTCGGTGTGGCAGACGAGCACAACCGGCCTCTCAGCCAGTGGCCCAAGCTCCGCAACCCGGCGCGGCAGCTCGGGCAGCGGGATGTTGTGCGCGCTGGCAATGTGGCCGAGGGGACCTGAGAACTCATCCGGCCCGCGCACGTCGATGACGGCGATGGCCTCGGGCCCGGCCAGGCGCGGCGCCAGCTCGCCGGCCTCCATCCAGCGCACGGTTCCCTCGCGCGTGAAGCGGCGCAGCAGGCGGGGCACGAAGGCGACCGCGGCAAGCAGGCCAAGTCCCACCAGGCCATAGCGAAGCGCTGCGTCGTTGCCCGCCAGCGCCTCCCGGCCGGCATAGCCGAGCCAAGTATACGCCAGAGCGCCCGGCGCCATGCAGACGAGCGAGGCCAGCATGTAAGAAGCGACCGGGATGCGCGTGAGTCCGAGCGCATAATTGAGCAGATTGAACGGGATCAGCGGCACCAGCCGCGTCAGGGCGACGAAGCGCCAGCCCTCGGCCTCCACGCCCTTGATGAGGCGCTCGAGCCTGACGCCGGCTTTGCGTCGCACCCAGTCCGCCGCTACATAGCGGGCGACAAGAAAGGCCGCCGTTGCCCCCAGCGTCGCGCCGGCGAGATTGAGGAGGGTTCCCCAGACCGGCCCGAACAGGACGCCGCCGGCCAGGCCGAACAGTGCGCCGGGAGCGAACAGAACCGTCCCCAGCGCGAACAGGGCGACGTGGGCGGCGGGGCCCCACGGCCCTAGACTCCGTATCCCGTTCTCGATCGAGGCGGGATCGAGCTGACCGCGATGGAGCGCCAGCCACACTGCACCCGCGACAATTGCAAGGCCAAGCAACAGACGCGGCGATACGGTGCGAAGTGTCATCGGGCATGCTCCCTGCGGCCCAGCGCATAGGCCGTATCGTCCTCCCGGAACGGCTGCGTCGGCATGCTGTCCAGACGCTGCTCGGCCGGATTGCTGAACCGACTTGACGGCCGATGACGCTTCGTTCAAATTATTGCTTGAGTGATGTAAGGAATGGGACCCTCTGATGTCAAGTGACAACCCCAAGCGCGACCTCTACGTCCAGTTCGCCGCGGTAGCGAAGGCGATCGCCAACGAGCACCGGCTCGAGCTGCTCGAACTCGTCGCTCAGGGCGAGCGCAGCGTCGAGGCCCTGGCCGAACGCTGCGGCCTTTCGGTCGCCAACGCCTCGCAACACCTGCAGCATCTGCGGCGCGCAGGTCTCGTGACCGCGCGGCGGCAGGCGAAGTTCGTGCTCTACCGGCTGGCGGACGACGCGGTGCTGACCATGCTCGCCGCAATGCGCAAAGTTGCCGAGCGCAACGTCGGCGAGGTCGAACGCATCCTGCGGAGCTACTTCCATGCGCGCGACGACCTCGAGCCGGTTTCGCGCGCCGACCTTCAGCGGCGCATGAAGCGCGGTCTTGTCACCGTGCTCGACGTGCGCCCGGAGGACGAGTTTGCCCTGGGTCACCTGCCCGGCGCCCGCAACGTTCCCCTGAGTCAGCTGAAACGCCGATTGTCCTCGCTCGACCGCAACACCGAGATCGTCGCCTACTGCCGCGGTCCCTACTGCGTCCTGTCATTCGAGGCGGTGGCGCAGCTCAGGACGCTCGGCTTCAAGGCCCGCAGGCTGGAGGACGGGCTTCCCGAGTGGAAGGCGGCGGGGCTGCCGGTTGAGACGAGCACGGTCT
>DATBKR010000031.1:0-3504 GCA_036555805.1 Hyphomicrobiaceae bacterium
TGCGAGAACAGGACGGCCCAGGAGTCGCCGATCCAGTCGTGGAACTTGATCCTGCCTTCCGTGGTCTCGGCCACGAAATCCGGTGCCGTGTCGTTGATCTTCAGTGCCATCCCCACCTCCAATATGACCTGGGCGCGCCACCCGCCGCAACGCAGGCTTCCGGCACGCCAGCTCCGATTCTGATATGGAACCCTCATCTCAAGCAGAAGTTGCGCCGGAATGGAACCAACTTTTTCTGCTTAGCTTTGCACCTGAAGGGATACCGTCTGGCAGCGCACCTCCGATGAGGTGCGCCTATTGCCCGGGCACGGCGTACTTGAGCGCGGCGGAGGAGACCGCACCGCCCACGATGCACGGCACGCCCACCTCCACGTGGCCCAGGGCACCGGCGACGATGCAGCCCAGCGCCAGCGCTGTCTGTCCTGCCTGGCCCCACCACACGGTGTTGCGCGCCCAGGCCGGCCCCTTGGTCTTGAGCTGCTCGATGGACGCCATGGCATCGCGGCGCACCTTGCCGAACTCGAAGGTCTCGGCGGCGTCGATCACTTCGGTGAGGACGGCCTTCGTCTCCTTGTTCTCGTAGCGCAGCGCCGCCTTCAGCATGTCCAGCAGCGCCGGGTCGCGCGAGGCGTTGGTGGCGAGCGTCAGCTTGGTCATGTTGCCCACCGTGAGCCGGTCGAGGCTGTTGCCGTCCTTGGACCACTCAAGGATCGACACCATCCGCACCACCGGCTCGTAGGACCCGGTGGCGAAATACTGGCCCCACAGCATGTCGAGCGGGACCGCGCCCACGTCCAGCGGCATGTCGTTCAAGGTCGGCTGCTTGCCGGTGATGAAGCGGTCGATCAGCACGCCGCGTGCCGGCATGCGCTCGGAGAATTTGGCCAGCAGTTCCTTCCATCGCGGATGCCCCGAATGGGCGATGGCCCTGACGATGGCCACCTGGTCCTCCGGCGGCATGGGGAACATCTTCGCGATCAGCGCCTCGGCCTTCTTCGGATTGGCCCCGATCACTCCGGCCATGAAGCCGACATAGACCCCTGCCGTCTCCATGTCGCGGAAGACGCCCATGGCGCTGGCGGCGCGCACCAGTTCCGGCACCTTGTCGGGGTTGGGATTGGTCCGGTAGCCGTTGATCCAGCGCAGCAGATCCTCGGGCCGCGTGAAGGCCTGCTGCCGCCCAGGCTGGCGCTTGGCTGGCGCCGCACGCAGCTCCAGCTGGCGCTCTGGCGGCCTGGCTTGCGCCGTCGCCGCGGCCAAGATCGAGACGGCGAGCGCGCACAGCCCGACAAATGCGGAACGCATGACTTTCCCCGTTCACCGCCCGCACAGCCTCCCCAGCGAGACGACGGGCACGGAATGGCGGATTTGTGGCGGGGGCTGCGCCGCCGGAACCATCGTTGGCGGCGACGGTTAAGGCGCCCGAGGAGACAAGGAGGAGGTCCGCATGCTGCGCCGAACCCTCCCTGCGGGCGCCTACGCCGCCCCGCTACCGGCAGGCACCGACACAGCCTCCGCCCAAGCCGCGGTCGCCGTCGCGCCGGACGAGGAGGTCGTCGTCGTCCGTCCGCCGCCCCGCGTGTGCAGTCCCGACCCCTGCTGGACCGGCGGCGGCTGCGTATGCGCACGGCGGTCGGCAGGCCACGAGAAACACATGGGACGCGGAGCGATCCTCGCTCTGATCTTGGGCATGGCCGCGACGTCGGCCGTCGCGACGTCGGCCGTTGCGAGGGACGACCGCGCGGCCGAGCGGCGGCAGATGGTGGAGACGGTCGAGCGCCTTGCCCTCTCCCTGGGCGCAAGCACGGGTCATGCGAACCTCGACGCCCGCGTGCTCAACGCGCTGCGCACGGTGCCGCGCCACGAGTTCGTCCCAGCCGAGGCGGCGCGGCTGGCCTACGCCAACCGCCCCCTCGACATCGGCCACAGGCAGTCGATCTCCCAGCCGTTCGTCGTCGCGTTCATGACGCACCTGCTTCAGGTGCAGCCGGACGAGCGCGTGCTGGAGATCGGCACGGGCTCCGGCTACCAGGCCGCCGTGCTGTCGCTGCTGGCGCGCGAGGTCTATTCGGTCGAGATCGTGGCCGCACTCGGCAAAAGGGCGGCGCTCACCCTGCAGCGCCTGGGCTACGCGAATGTCGCCACGCGCATCGGCGACGGCTATGGCGGCTGGAAGGAGCACGCCCCTTACGACAAGATCATCGCCACCGCCGCGCCGGATCACATTCCACCCGCCCTGATCGCCCAGCTCAAGCCGGGCGGGCGGCTCGTCATTCCCGTCGGTTCCGTCGACCCCGGCGTGCAGGTCCAGGACCTCATGGTGGTCGAAAAAGCCCCGGACGGCACCACGACCAGCACCAATGTCGTTCCGGTGCGCTTCGTGCCGCTCACCCGCGATGTCCGGCCGAACTGAGGCCCGCAGCCGGCGCGGCACATAGGCCGCGAAGCAACTTGGTTGGCTACCTACTTCATGGGCGAATGGGAGGCCGGAAGCATGATGGTGGCGTGCATCTCATCGAGCAGCGGCGCCGATTCCTGGAGGAAGGCCTGCCATTCCGGGTCCTTCACCGCCTGGGCGCGCACCTGGGCGCGGTGGTTGAGGTCCTTGTACGCCCAGATGTGGCAGACCTCGTTGGGCTGGCCCGCGTCGGTGATCCACAGCCCGACGATCTTGGAATACTTCTCGCGCACCGGCAGCGTCTTCTGCATCAGCCCCGCCCACTGGCGCACGGCGCCGGGCTTGGTGCGGTAGTTGCGGAGCTCGTAGACGTTGGGCGATCCGGCGGGTGCCACCGGCCCCACCACCGGGTTGAGGAGCCGGATCTCCTGCCGCACCATGATGGCCCTGTTGAGCGGGACGTATTCCTTGACCCAGCGCTCGTTCTTGGCCAGCTCGGCCCTGAGCCGCGCGCGCTCGTTGAGGTCGGTGTAGGTCCACAGGTGCACGACCTGGTTAAGCGGGCCGATCTCCGTCGACCAATAGCCCTCGAGCTTGCCGTAGTTGTCCCCGCGGATCCCGCGCGAGACGGTGCCGGAATTCCTGATCACCTCCGGCAGGGAGCCCTGCGTCACGGTGTAAGTCCGCAGTTCGTGGATCATCGGGGGTCTCCTCGGGTGGGCAAGCGGGCGGGCGGCTCGGTACTTGGCGCTGCGTGGCGGCTCGTTCTCCGCGCGGCGCGTCAATCCTAGCAGCGGCCCGCACGTGGGGAAACCGGCCGGCAACGGCACGTCCCGCAGGGCAGCCGCGCGCGCTTCAGGTTGCCGGCTTGCCGAAGCACGGGCCGAAATGGCAGGCTCCGCGCGGGCCGCGGCGGTGCGGCGGCGGGTTCGGGAGGTCCCATGATCACGAGCAGCGAGCGCATCCTGACCACGCACGTCGGCAGCCTGCCGCGCAACGACACGCTGTCGGAACTGCTGGTCAAGCGCGAGGCAGGCGAGCCCTACGACAAGGTGCAGTTCGACGCGGAGATGGACAAGGCCGTACGGCACGTCGTGGAGCGGCAG
>DATBKR010000032.1:0-32134 GCA_036555805.1 Hyphomicrobiaceae bacterium
ACGGGCGCGCCGCTGTGGACGCCAATTCCAGTAAGCTCGATTTCACAACCAAGCGTTGTCTGTCGCGACCCGACAAATCGCTTCGACATTGTCCGACGTCCCTCGGTCCCCGTCGCTGGAATGCCCGGCCCGTCCCCGAACACCCCAAGCCCCCAGATCACCCCGTCTTGCAGCACCTGTCTTCTTGTTGTTGTTTTGGGGGGAAAACCATCGTCCGTGGTTCCCCGCGCAGATGCGGTGAATCGGACGATACTGCGCCGTGACGATTGGGGACAAGTCACGCTTTCTTACACTCTGTTACTGTTTCGCCGCAGTTGCGCCACCGTGTCGCCATCACGCCCCCGGCTCGCGCCGGAAAAACACGGGGAGATCAAGCGGTTCGTCCGGCGGGCGCTCAGATGCCTGACGCGCTTCCGCGCGCCTGTCCCGGCCTCCGCCAGTAAGTCTCTGAAGCAGACCGGTTTTCCGCTGCGGCTGCGCGGGCGGCTGCGGCGGCGTACGCACGCCGCCCGCGGTCTTGGCCCAGTATTCGCGCTGGCCGACGGGAGGGAAATCTTCCACAGACGGCATGCGCCGGCGGCCGTGTTCGCCGTAGGACGTCGCTCGTCCGGCGCGCCCGTCGGCGTCGCGGTGGACACTCGATCGTCCGTACGCCGTGTGAGGCTGTCCGCCGAGCTGCGGCGGGCCTTCGCGGATCACCACGTCGCCGGGACCGCGCCAGCCGTCGCGCGGCGCGGGCTCGGCCTGGGACGCCGCATGGCCGGCATCGCGCCCCGCGACGGCCTCAGGCCGCGGTGGAGCGGGGCTGCGCGCGCGGCTGCCCGACCGGCCTTCCGGGACGCCGTGCGGGTGCGGAGGGACGGACGCGGAGCGCTCGGCCGCCGATTCGGCGCGTTCCATGCCCGAGGCCACCACGGACACGCGGATGCGACCGGTCAGCGCATCGTCCAGGGTGGCGCCGAAGATGACGTTGGCCTCCGGGTCCAACTCCTGGCGCACGCAATCGACCGCGTCGTGCACCTCGAACAGCGTGAGGTCCTGGCCTCCGCCGATCGACAGCAGCAGGCTCTTGGCACCGCGCAGCGAAACGTCATCCAGCAGCGGATTGAAGATCGCGTCCTTGGCGGCGGTAACAGCGCGGTTCTCGCCCGAGGCCTCGCCGGTCCCCATCATCGCCGTTCCCATACCGCTCAAGACGGTGCGCACGTCGGCCAGGTCGAGGTTGATGAGCGCGTCCCTGACGACGAGGTCCACGATGCAGGCGACACCGGCATAGAGGACCTGATCGGCGAGCAGGAAGGCCTCGGCGAACGGCGTGCGCTCGTCGGCGATCCTGAACAGGTTCTGGTTGGGAATGACGATCAGCGTGTCGACGTGGCGCCTGAGCTCGGCGATGCCGGCCTCGGCCGCGCGCATGCGCCGCTTGCCCTCGAACAGGAACGGCTTGGTGACCACCGCGACGGTGAGGATGCCGAGCTCCTTGGCCACGCGCGCGATCACCGGGGTGGCGCCGGTGCCGGTGCCGCCGCCCATGCCGGCGGCAATGAACACCATGTGCGACCCGGAGAGGGCGGTTCGGATCTCGTCGAGCGCCTCCTCGGCAGCCGCTTCGCCGATCTCGTGCTTGGCGCCGGCGCCGATGCCCTCGGTGAGCCTGGCGCCCAGCTGGATGCGGTGCTCGGCGCCCGAGGCCAGCAACGCCTGCGCGTCGGTGTTGGCGACCACGAACCTGGGGCCGACGAGACCCGCCGCCAGCATGTTGTTGACGGCGTTGCCGCCGCCGCCGCCCACACCCATCACGACGATGTGCGGTTTCATCTTGGCGAATGCGGAGACGTGTTCGGAGGCCCGTTCGGGAGCCTGTGTGTCGCTCATGGCGTGGTCCTCAGAAGCCCTCCCGCAGCCATTGGCCCACGCGCTTGAGATAGCCGCCCGCGGCAACGTCATCGCGGACGCCGCTGCCGCGCAGCCCGGCAGCGGGATCGAAAGCGATCGGAACGAGGCCCATGGCCGTCGAGAACAGCGGGTTGCAGTAGGCCACCGACATGCCGGCCGCCGGCTCCGGACGGCCGATTCGCACCGGCCGGCCCAGCATCTCCTCGGCAAACAGAGCAAGTCCCTTGAGCTGGCTGCCGCCCCCGGTCAGCACCACGCGCCGGGCCGCCAGATGCGCCACGCCGGAGCGCCCGACGCGCTCGGTGACCTGGGCGATGAGATCGGACACCCGGCCCGCGATGATGCCGTTGAGGTCCGCCTTGGTGGTCTCGTGCAGCACCGGCTCGCCCCGACCCGACACGGCGTAGGAGAACATCTCCTCGTCCTCCGACGCTCCCTCTTCCAGGCTGCCGTGCAGAGTCTTGATGCGCTCGGCCTCGGCGAATGGAGTTGCGAGCGAACGGGCGATGTCGAATGTGACGTGGTGGCCGCCCACCGCAACCGAGTCGACCGACAGCAGATGTCCGTCGGCAAACATCGACCAAGTGGTGCTGCCGGCCCCCAGGTCGATGCAGGTGACGCCGAGGCGCCGCTCTTCCTCCGTGGTGGCCGCCAGGCCGCTGGCGTGGGGCGCCGGCACGATGCCGGCCGGTGTCAGGAAGCTGCGTTCCACGACCTGCAGCAGATTGCGCAGCGGCGCATCCTCCACCGTCACGGCGTGGAAATCGGCCGCCAGCATGGTGCCGGCCATGCCGCGCGGGTTGGCCACCCCGCCGGCGCCGTCCAGCCGGTAGCCGATCTCGGCAAGGTGCAGCAGCGTGTGCCCGTCGCGCTCGGCGTAGCTGCGTCCGGCGGCGGCCAGGCGCTCGGCGTCGGCATCGCCGACGATGCGGTCGGCGACCTTGGTCTCCGCCTCGAAGGTGAGCGACTTGAGCCGTCCCCCCATGACCGCGACGAACACCTCCTCGACCGTGAGGCCGGCGGCCTGCTCGGCTTGGCTCACGGCCGACCGCAGCGCCTGCTCGGCGCCGTCCAGGTCGATCACCACCCCGGCCTTGAGGCCGCGAGAGGGGCGGAGCCCGAAACCGAGCACGCTGGGCCGTTCACGCCGCCACAGGCCGTTGGCGCGGGAGTTGGGCGGCGCCACGATCAGGCACACGGTTTTGCTGGTGCCGATGTCCAGCACACCGATCACGTCACCCGGTCTGGAGGACGATCTGGTTCGTGTCAGCACGGCCGGACCAGCTCCTTGCATGCCCTCAAGTGCGGCCGGCGCGCGCCGCCGGGACCCGCCCGGCGGTGGCCGCGTCGAGACCCCGCACGAGCACCCGCGTGGGCGCTCTGAGGTCGACGCGCTGCGCGCCGTCGAGACCCAACTCGAACAGATGCGTGAGCCGGGCCAGCGCCTCGGCCTCTCCCGCAGCCGGCAGCTCGACGCCGGTGCCGCCCGCAAGATGGAGCGTCCAGCGACGCGTCCCCATACGCTCCGCGCTCTCGACCCTGCGGGCGATCTGGGGGAAGTCGCCCAGCAGCGCCGACAGCGCCGCCGCCTCCTGCGCCGCGCCCTCGCCGGACACGCGCATGAGGCCGGGCATGACATCGGCGGGCGCGGGCTGGAGCTTGCGTCCGGCGCGGTCGGTGAGCCAGCGGCGCTCCCCGTCGTCCCAGACGGCGTAGGGAACGCGCTCGACGACCCGCACGTCGATGCGGTCGGGGACGATACGCTCGATGCTGGCACGTTTGATCCACGGCAGCTGCTCGATGCGCGCCCGCGCCGTGCCGGCGTCGAAGCTCAGCAGCGTGCGCGCGTTGTCGAGGTCGAGCGCGGCGTAGATGTCGGTATCGGCGGTGAAGCGGTGGCCGGAGACTGTCACCTGCTGCAGGCCGAGCCCCGCCAGCTCGGCGGCGTGCTCGACGGGGGCCAGCGCGGCGGCGCGCAGCTCGGGATTGCCGATGAGGAGCAGGGCCGACGCGCCCAGCACCGAGGCGCCGAGGCGGCGGCGCCGGCGTGTCGCGGTTGCGCCGACGGGAGCCTTCAGGACCGGACGGGGCGCTGGCGGATGATCCGCCCGCCACCAGACTGCCGGTCCGGGTGCTACCTGTTGCAACTCGCTTCCTCGACCATCCAGGTCACCAATTCGGCAAACGACAGCCCAGCGTGCGCGGCCAGCTCGGGCACCAGCGAGGTCGCCGTCATGCCCGGCTGGGTATTCACTTCCAGGCAGACCACCTCGCCCGATCCGCGCGCGGTGTCGTCGAAGCGGAAGTCCGCCCTGGAAACGCCCCGACAGCCCAACGCTCTGTGGGCAGTCAGAGCCAAATTCTGCACCAATTGGTAAACATTTGGTGAAATTGGTGCCGGCAACACGTGCCGCGATCCGTCCTCGGCGTACTTGGCCTCGTAGTTGTAGAAGCCCAGAGCCTCGTCGGGGACGATCTCGGTGACGCCGAGCGCGCGGTCGCCCATCACCGCGCAGGTCAGCTCGCGGCCGGGAATGAACCGCTCCGCCAGCAGCTCCTCGCCGAAGGCCCAGCCGGGGTCGTTGAGCTGCTGGGGCGGATGCTCGTGGTCGGCGCGCACGATGAACACGCCGACGCTGGACCCTTCCGCGACCGGCTTGAGCACGTAGGGGCGCGGCAGCACGTGCGCCCTGGCCGCCTCGGAACGCACCACCATCTTGCCGTCGGCCACCGGCACGCCTGCAGCCCGCATTATCGCCTTGGCCCTTTCCTTGTGCATGGCCAAGGCAGAAGCCAGCACGCCGGAGTGCGTGTAGGGAATGCCCAGGAGCTCCAGGAGGCCCTGGACGCAGCCGTCCTCGCCCCAGCGGCCGTGCAGGGCGTTGAAGCACACCTCGGGCCTGGCCTCCTGCAGACGCTGGGCCAGGTCGCACCCGGCATCGACGGTCGTGACCCTGTAGCCGGCCTCCTGCAGCGCCTGGGCGCACGCCCTGCCGGAGTTGAGGCTCACCTCGCGCTCGGCGGAGAAGCCGCCCATCAGCACGGCCACGTGCTTGAACCGGCGCGAGCCCGAACGCGCGCTCATGCTGCGGTCGCCTCCCTCGCCAGCGCCTCGCCGGTGGGCCGGCCCGCGCGCGGCATGCCGATGCGGATGATCTCCCAGTCGAGCTCCTGGCCGCTCAGCGCCTTCACGCGCGTGCGCACCGTCTCGCCCAGCCGCTCGATGTCCTCGGCGGAGGCACCGCGGTCGTTGATCAGGAAGTTGCAGTGCATCTCCGAGACCTTGGCGCCGCCGATGCGCAGGCCGCGGCAGCCGGCGGCGTCGATCAGCTTCCAGGCACTGTGGCCGGGCGGGTTCTTGAAGGTAGAGCCGCCGGTGCGCTCCCCGATGGGCTGGTTGGCCTCGCGATATTCCGTCACCTCGTTCATCTCTTGCAGGATGGCCGCCGGGTCTCCCGCGCTGCCCTGGTAGAGCGCCTCCGTGAAGATCCAGGCCGCCGGCACGCCGCTGTGGCGGTAGGTCATGCCCATCTCCGACAGCGGCAGAATGTGCAGGTTGCCCGCGCGATCCACCGCCTGGGCTTCGACCAGCACGTCCTTTGTCTCGCGGCCGTGGGCGCCGGCATTCATGCGCAGGGCGCCGCCTACGGCTCCGGGAATGCCGCGGTAGAAGGCGAGCCCGGCGATGCCGGCATCGGCCGCCGCGCGCGCGAGCCTGGCATCGGGTACGGCCGCGCCCGCTCGTATGCGGCGGCCGGCCTCCACCGCGGTCTGTGCGAAGCCGCGCCCGAGGCGGATGGTGACGCCGGGCACGCCGCCGTCGCGCACCAGCAGGTTGGAGCCGAGGCCGATCACGGCGATGGGCAGATCGGCCGGGATATTGCCGAGAAAATAGGCAAGGTCGCGCGCATCGGCGGGGACGAACAGCACCTGCGCCGGTCCGCCCACGCGGAACCATGTGATGTCGGCGAGTGTCTGGTTGGCGGTGAGCCGGCCGCGCAGTTCGGGCAGCCGCGGCGCAAGCTCGGGGATCAGGTCGGGAAAGTTCACGACGCTCCCCCGCTTCGCATCGAGCCGGACATAGGCGCGGACATGGGCGCAGACATGGGCCCCGCCGCGAGCCAGTCCGCCAGCGCGTGCGCCCAGTCCGTGCTGTTGCCGGCACCCAGGCACACCACCATGTCGCCCGGCGCCAGGAACGGCCGCAGCATGGGAGCGATCTCGCACTCGCTGTCGACGGCGGTGACCTCCCGGTGCCCGCCGGCGCGGATCGCCTCGGCCAGGGCCACCTGGCTGATCCCGTCGATGGGCGCCTCGCCAGCCGAGTAGAGGGGACCGACGATGACGCTGTCGGCGTCGGCGAAGCTGGCGGCGAACTCATGGAACAGGTCGCGCACGCGGGTGTAGCGGTGCGGTTCCACCACCGCCACCACGCGCCCCCGCGCGGTGGCGCGCGCCGCCTTCAGCACGGCGGCGATCTCCACGGGATGATGGCCGTAGTCGTCGTACACCTCGACGCCGTTCCAGGTGCCGGTGAGCTGGAAGCGGCGCTTGACGCCGGAGAAGCCGGCCAGCGCCTTGCGGATGGCGGCGTCGGGAATGCCGGCCTCGCTGGCCGCCGCGACCGCCGCCAGCGCGTTGAGCGCATTATGGTGGCCGGCAAGCGGAATGTTCCAGCCGCTCAAGGCGCGCTGGCCCCCGCGCACACGTGCGCTCAGCTGGGCGTCGAACACCGTCGTGCCTCCCTCCGCATGCGTCGACTTGAGCACCAGGTCCGCGCCGGGCGTGGTGCCGTAGGTCAGGAGCCGGCGCCCGTCGCGACGCAGTTGCAGGCGCTCGATCAGCCGGCTCACCACGGGATGGTCGATGCAGGCGACGGCAAGACCGTAGAACGGGACGCCGCGCAGGAACGCCTCGTAGGCCCGGTGCATGTTCTCGACGCTCTCGAAGTAGTCGAGGTGCTCCGGGTCGATGTTGCTGACGACGCCGATCTGCGTCGGTATCTTGACGAAGGTGCCGTCGGATTCGTCGGCCTCCACGATCATCCAGGGGCCCTCGCCGCGCCGAGCGTTGGAGCCCCACTCGTTGATGATGCCGCCGGTGATGACGGTCGGATCGAGGCCGCCCGCCGTGAAGGTGTGGGCGACGAGCGAGGTGATGGTGGTCTTGCCGTGCGTGCCGGTGACCGAGACCGTCGCGTAGAGACGCATCAGCTCGGCCAGCATCTCGGCGCGGCCGATGATCGGCAGGCCCTTGGCCCTGGCCGCCTCCAGCTCCGGGTTGCCGGTCTTGACCGCGCTGGAGATCACGACGTAGCGGGCGCCCACCAGGTTCACCGCGTCGTGCCCCACGAACACCCGCATGCCCTTGGCGCGCAGGCGCTTGACGTTGGCGCTGTCCTTCTGGTCGCTGCCCTGCACGGTATAGCCGCGCGCGTGCAGGATCTCGGCGATCGCGCTCATGCCGATGCCGCCGATGCCGAGGATATGCACAGTGCCCATGTCGGCCGGCATCTGCATGACTGAGTTTTCCCTCGCTGGCGCCACCGCACCCGGGGCGTCATTCTTGGTTGGGCGCGATGTTACGCGCTTCGCGGGCTCCGGCCTACCAGCTCTTCGACGAGATCCGCGAGATGGGTTACCGCCTCCGGGCGGCCTAGCGCCTTGGCCGCGGCAGCGGCCAACGCCAGCTTATTCGGAGACGTAAGCAGATCGGTAACCGCCTCGGCGAGAAACTGCGCCGTGTAGTTCCTCTGCTCCAGGCACCAGCCGGCGCCGGCATCAGCGAGCCGCACCGCGTTCTGCAGCTGGTCGTTGTCGATGGCATGCGGCAGCGGCACCAGGATCGCCGGACGTCCCATCACGGTGAGCTCCGCCACCGTCGAGGCGCCGGCGCGCGCCATCACCAGGTGCGCCCTGGCCATGGTCTCGGGAAGGTTGGGGAAGAATGTGGCGAGATCGGCGTTCACGCCCGCGGTCCGGTAGGCCTCCCGAACGCGCGCGACGTCCTCCTCGCGGCACTGCTGCACGACGGCGAGGCGCGCGCGCAGCCGCGCCGGGAGCAGCGCGACCGTCTCGATCATGGCGTCGGCGAAGAAACGCGCGCCCTGGCTGCCGCCGAACACGAGGAGGGAATAGGGGCCGCCTTCGGGCGGCGGCTCGTAGCGGAGCGAGGCCCGGTCGACCACCAGGTCGCGCACCGGATTGCCTGTCACCCGCACTTTGCCCTGGGCGCCCTTGTCGAGGAACCTGGTGCGCTCGAAGGAGGTGGCAATGGCGCTGACGTGCCTGGCGAGCGCCCGGTTGGCGCGGCCGAGTACGGCGTTCTGCTCGTGCAGTGCGGCGGGCACGCCGCTGAGCCGCGCCGCCACCAGGGGCGGAAACGCCGGGTAGCCGCCGAAGCCCACGACGGCGCCGGGCCTGACCCGGCGCATCAGCCTGAGCGAGGCGATGACGCCGCGCGTCAGCGACCACGCCGCGCGCGCCAGCGCCAGGGGCGATTTGCCCGTCGGGCTGGCGGACGGCACCCGGTAGACCCGGCGCGCGGGGAAGCCCGCGTCGTAGCGGTCGGAGCGCATGTCGGTGACGAGATCCACGGCGATGCCGCGTCGCGCCAACTCCTGCGCCAGCGCGAACGCCGGGAACAGATGGCCGCCGGTCCCGCCGGCTGCGAGCATGACTGAAGCAGGCATGAGAGGCGCCAATCGCAATCGTCAGACGGTTCCGGAGCGGGCGGGCATAGGCACGAGTGCCGGCTTTTTCGCGTGGCTGGGCCTGCGGCGGCCCAGCGCCAGCAGCATGCCGAGCCCCAGGCTGACGGCCAGCGTGGACGAGCCGCCGATGGAGATGAAGGGCAGCGTCATGCCCTTGGTCGGGAGGAGCCCGGTATTGACCGCCATGTTGATGAGTGCCTGCAGCCCGAACAGCAGCGCCAGGCCCGTCGCCCCGAGGCGCAGGAAGTCCTCGCCCTCGCGCATCTGCCGGGCGAATACCCGCACCACCACCAGAGCGAACATCCCGAGCAGCACGATGCAGATCAGCACGCCGTATTCCTCCGCGATCACCGCGTAGATGAAGTCGTTGTGGGCATCAGGCAGCACGCTCTTGATGGTGCCCTCGCCGGGCCCGCGGCCGAACAGCCCGCCCTCGATGAAGGACTGCCGCGCCCGGCCCGCCTGATAGCTCTCCCCGGCACCGGGACTCAAGAACCGATCGACGCGCAGGCGCACATAGCCGGCGGTGTAATAAGCCATCGTGAATGCGGACGACAACATGGCCAGGAAAGCGAAGGCCCAGGCGACGCGCCCGCCGGCGAGGAAGAACAGCGCGCACCCCACCAGGCTGACGAGCAGCGCCTGCCCCACGTCGGGCTGCAGCGCCAGCAGGCCGGCGAAGACGAGGTAGAGCGTAAACGCCACGGGCAGCGCCGGCATGTCGGGCCGGCGCCGGCGCTCGGCCAGCAGCCAGGCGGAGAGGACGACGAAAGCGGGCTTGGCGAACTCCGAGGGCTGCAGCGAGTGGGTGCCGAAGTGGAGCCAGCGGCGCGCGCCGTTGATCTCGGTCCCGCCGACCAGCACGGCCACCATGAGGACGAGGCAGACCGCGAACACCGCAAGTGCCAGCCTGCGCACGCTCGCCGGGGACAGGAGCGACAGGGCGAGCATCAGCGCGACGCCGGCGGCGATGAACACGAGTTGCCGCTCGACGAAGTAATAGGTGGGCAGGCCGCGCCTGATGGCGATCGCCGGGCTGGCGGCCAGCGACAGTACCACGCCCGCGCCGGCGATCGCCAGGATCGCCGCCAGCAGCATGCGATCGACGGTGAACCACCAGTCGGTGAGCACGCTCCTCTCCGCGCGGGAGAGCGTCATAGCGGGCCACCCTTCATGGCCCACAACCCGTCATCCCGGAAGCCGAGCGCAGCGAGGCTATCCAGGACCTCGCCGAGCGAGTCGAACCTCGCGCGATCCCGGATCGGAGCGCTGCTCGCCTCCGGCTCGCACCGCTCCGTCCGGGATGACGGGTGGGAAGGGATTGCCGCGCGATCACGGCGCGCTCCGCTTCAGCTCGATGCCCGGCAGCGCGGCGACCAGGGTGCGGAAGGCGTCGCCGCGCACCTCGAAGTTGCGGTAGTGGTCGAACGAGGCGCACGCCGGAGAGAGCAGCACGACGGGCTCGCGGGCGCCGCTCGCCGCGGCAGCGGCGGCAGCCGCGGCGACGGCGCGGTCGAGCGTGCCGCAGCGCTCGAAGGGCACGCGGCCGTCGAGGGTGGCGGCAAACTCCCCGGCCGCCTCGCCGATCAGGTAAGCCTTGGCGACCCGCGGGAAGAAGCCGGCGAGCGAGGCGATGCCGCCCGCCTTGGGGCGCCCGCCGAGGATCCAGAACACGTTGCGCTCGAAGGCGGCGAGGGCCGTGGCGGCGCTGTCGGCGTTGGTGGCCTTGCTGTCGTTGATGAAGAGCGTGGGCCCGACCCGGCCGATCTCCTCCAGCCGGTGCGGCAGGCCGGGGAATGTGGCCAGCGCCGCCGCCACCTGCGTGGCCGGCACCCCGAGGCTCATGGCCGCGGCGCTGGCGGCCAGCGCGTTCTGGATACTGTGCCGGCCGCGCAGCGAACCGATGCCGGCGAGGTCGGCGAAGGCGCCGGCGGGCCCCGTCCACGGCGCCCCGCTCACGAGCGTGCTGCCGTTGGCATACCAGCCGTGGCGCACGCGCTCACGTGCGGAGACGATGTCCACCCAGCTGCGGCCGGCAAGGCGCAGGCGCCCGGCGATGTCGCGGCACCAATCGTCGTCATCGCCGACGATCGCGTGGCGGGCATGCTGCACCAGCCGGGCCTTGAGGCCTGCGTAGTTCTCCATGGTGCCGTGGCGGTCGAGGTGATCCGGCGCGACGTTGAGCAGGATGCCGACAGTGGGCGCCAGCGTCGGCGTCAGCTCGATCTGGAACGATGACATCTCGATGACGTGGCAGCGCCGCTCGTCGGGCGGCTCAAGGGCCAGTACCGCCGTGCCGATGTTGCCGCCCATCTGCACGTCGCGGCCCGCCGCCTTCAGGATGTGCGCCGTCAGCGCGGTCGTGGTGGATTTGCCGTTGGTGCCGGTGATGGCGACGAATGGCGCTTCGCGCGCGCGCCGTGCGCGCTCGCGCGCGAACAGCTCGACGTCGCCGACGATCTCGACGCCCGCGGCCCTGGCCTTGCGCACCGCCC
Organism: Hyphomicrobiaceae bacterium; assembly: GCA_036555805.1. GTDB lineage: Bacteria > Pseudomonadota > Alphaproteobacteria > Rhizobiales > Hyphomicrobiaceae > AWTP1-13. The sequence continues at coordinate 11,104 of DATBKR010000032.1, forward strand.
AGTGCGGCTCGGGGTGCGTGAGCGGCACGCCGGGCGCGAGCACCAGGGCAGCAAAGCGGCTCCAGTCGGCCCGGGAAAGATCCGCCACCTGCACGCCAAGCTTCGCGGCAGCTTCGCGTCCGGGGTCGTTGTCGTCGCCGGCCACGACCCTCGCTCCGCCGGCCGCCAGACCGCGGCAGCTTGCAAGGCCCGACAGGCCGAGCCCGAATACGGCAACCTCTCTGTCGGCAAACGTTGTGACCCGAATCATGGACGCGATCGTTTGCTCCCTCGCGGTGCGATCTCACGGAGCAATGCAGGCTGCAACCGGAATATTAGGGGAAAGAGCGTGGTCCAGCCGAGCCATCGCTTGCTGCCGGCCTCGCTGACAACCCACAGGCCGCCCTCCGGGTCGAAGCTGATATCCTCGACTCCAACCGGCATGACAACGCGCTGCAGAACCGCGCCGGTCTCCGGGTCCAGCGTGAGGAGCTCGCCGAATCCCGAGCCGCTGCGCGTGATCCACAGCCGGCCTGCGGCATCGAACGTGGCACCCTGCGCCTCGGTCGGCAGCGCAACCGCGGCGGTGGCTTCCTGCTCGCTAATGGACCGAGCCCCGGTGAGCTTCTCGAACGGCACCTTGTAGAGCCGCGCGCCAGGCTCTTTGCTGTAGGTGCCGAGCCACAGCGCATCGGCCGTTCCAGCCGCGAACGAGCCCTTGACGTGGCCGGCGAGCCCGATGGAGCGCAGGACGGAGCCGGTGCTCCCGCTGCTCTGGGGCTCGATGCCGATCTCGAAGATGGCGCGCGTGTCCGCCACCCATAACCGCCCCGCCTGGCCTCTGGCAACTCCGCCGGCGTGACCGCACTGGACCGGCAGGTCGAGCGTACCCGTGACGGCGCCGCTGCGCGGATCGACGCGGTAGAGCCGGCACGGGCCGCGCCCCTGCTTCGGGTCCTCGCTGCGGTAGGTGCCGACGTAGAGGAAGCCGTCGAGGAAAGTCAGGCCCTGCGGCACGAAGCCGTCGTCGAGTCCGGGCGACCAGATGCGGTTGCTCATCGCCGCCGCGTTCGGCACGGCGGTCAGCGTTCGGTCGGTGTAGACCGGCTTGATGCCCAGCACCCGCTCCGGCTCCGAGCCGGCCGAGGTGCCGATCCACGCCGCGGCGGCCAAGCCGACTGCCGACGCGACGGAGGGGGCCGAGCGCCTCATCTGAGTTTCAGCATGGCGAGACTGACAAGCGCCAGCACCGCCGAGACGATCGAGAATCGCACCGTGGTCGCCTCGCGCCATCCCTTGAACGCCTGCATGATCCCTTCCACCATCTGCAGCACGAACAGTCCAACCACGATGACGGGCATGATCTCGGTTGGGGCGACGATGATGGCAAGGCCGGCCGCCGCCGCAAGCGCCAGGCGCGTCATCGGAGCTTCAACGTCGCAAGGCTGACGAGCGCCAGCACCACCGAGATGATCCAGAAGCGCACCACCACGGTCGACTCGCGCCAGCCCTTCTCCTCGAAATGATGGTGCAGCGGCGCCATCCGGAACACGCGCTTGCCGGTGAGCTTGAACGACAGCACCTGGATGATGACCGACATGGTCTCCAGCACGAACAGGCCGCCGACGATGGCGAGCACGACCTCGTGCTTGGTGGCCACGGCGATGGCCCCCAGCGTCCCACCCAGAGCGAGCGAGCCGGTGTCGCCCATGAAGATCATGGCCGGCGGCGCGTTGAACCAGAGGAAGCCGAGGCCGGCGCCGATCAGCGCCCCGCAGACGATGGAGAGCTCGCCCACCCCGGGCACGTTGTGGATTTGCAGGTAGCGCGCGAACACCGCGTGGCCGGTGGCGTAGGCGAACACGCCGAAGGTGGCCGCGGCGATGATCACGGGCACGATGGCGAGGCCGTCGAGGCCGTCGGTGAGATTGACGGCGTTGCCGGCGCCCACGATCACGAAGATGCCGACCAGGACGAAGAAGAAGCCGAACGGGATGACGACGGTCTTGAAGAACGGCACCGTCAGCGACGAGGAGAAGCCCGGCGTGCCGAGGCGTATCACGGTGAAGGTCGCGATGCCGGCCACGCCCACCTCCGCGGCCAGCCGCCACCTGCCCGAGAAGCCCGCCGTACCGCGGTTGGTGACCTTGAGATAGTCGTCGTAGAAGCCGATGGCACCGAAGCTCAGCGTGACGAACAGTACGATCCACACGTACCAGTTCGACAGGTTCGCCCACAACAGGGTCGCGACCGTAACGCCGCAGATGATCATGAGCCCACCCATGGTCGGCGTGCCGCGCTTGGCGAAATGCGACTGCGGCCCGTCCTCGCGGATCGGCTGGCCTCTGCCCTGCTTCACGCGCAACAGGTCGATCATGGCAGGGCCGAACAGGAACACGAACAGCAGCCCCGTCATGATGGCCCCGCCGGTGCGGAACGTGATGTAGCGAAACACGTTCAGCGGAGCGATCTGTTCGCTAAAGGTCGCCAGCACGTAGAGCATCGCGCAGCCTCTCGCCCTCCTGCTTTCAGCCGGCTTTCGAGTACCGGACCCGCACGGCCTCGGCTACCGGTTCCATCCGGCTCGCCAGCGAGCCCTTGATCATGACGACGTCGCCCGCCGCAACGGCGTCGAGCAGGCGCGCGGCGAGTTCGGTGGAGGTCTCGGTCCACGCGCCTCGTTGCGCCGGCTCGAGCCGGTCGAACAGCAGCTTCATCATCGGTCCGCACGCAAAGACCAGATCGATCCCGGTCGCGTCAACCGCTTCCTGCAGGCCGCGATGCAGGTCGGGCGCGGCCTCGCCCAGCTCCAGCATGTCGCCCAGCACGGCCAGCCGGCGCGGATACTCGGCGCGCGGCACGGTGGCCATGGCCGCGAGCGCGGCGCGTACCGAGGCCGGGTTGCCGTTGTAGCTCTCGTCTATCAGAAGGATGCGGCCGCCATCGGCGGCCAGCGTGGAGCGCGCGCCGCGTCCCGCCGGCACCGCAAACTTCACCAACGCCGTCAGGCAGCGCATGGGGTCGGCGCCCAGCGCCGTCAGCGCCGCGAGGACGGCGAGGGAGTTCTTCACGTAGTGCTCGCCCGGGGCGCCGATGCGGTATGGGAAGCGCTGCGAGTCGACCCCGGCGATCACGGAGGAGCCTCTGGCGTCCGGGTTGACCTGGATCGCCCGCACATCGGCCGTCTCGGCGTACCCGAAGCTGACGACCTTGGCTCCGACATCGAAGGCGCGCCGCTTGAGCAGGGCGAAGTGCGGGTTGTCGCGCGGCAGAATGGCGGTGCCGCCCGGCACCAGCCCCTGGAAGATCTCCGCCTTGGCCTCGGCGATGGCCTCCACCGATCGGAAGTACTGCAGGTGCACCGGCTCCACCGTGGTGATGACGGCAGCGTGGGGGCGCACCATGCGGGTGAGCGGCGCGATCTCGCCAGCGTGGTTCATGCCGATCTCGAACACGCCGAACCTGGCGGTGATCGGCATGCGGGCCAGGGTGAGCGGGACGCCCCAGTGGTTGTTGTAGGACTTCTCCGAGGCGTGGGTGGGGCCGGCATCGGCCAGGCACAGGCGCAGCATCTCCTTGCTGCCGGTCTTGCCGGCGCTGCCCGTCACCGCCACGATCCTGGCGTCGCTGCGGGCGCGCGCCGCGCGGCCGATGGCCTCCAGGCCCGCCAGCGGATCGGCCACGCGCAGGAGGGCGCCGTTGCTCTTGCCGCGCTGATAGTCGTGCGAGACCACGGCTGCCGCGGCTCCGGCTGCGAAGGCATTCGACACGAAATCGTGCCCGTCGCGCGCGTCCCTGAGGGCCACGAACACGTCGCCGGGCTGCAGCGAGCGCGTGTCGATGGAGAAGCCGGTGATCGCGGCGGACGGGGTGCCCTCCGGCCGGCCCTGGGCCGCCGCGACCAACTCGTCCCACTGCCACAGCGGTTCCGTCATGCAACCTTGGGCTCCGTGAGGAGGGGCTCCGTGAGAAGACCCTGCACCACCTCATGGTCGGAGAACGGGACTACCGTGTCGCCCACGATCTGGCCGGTCTCGTGTCCCTTGCCCGCCACCAGCAGGAGGTCGCCCGCACCCAGCAGCCGCGAGCCGGCCAGGATCGCCTCGGCGCGGTCGCCGATCTCGCGCGCGCTGGGAGCGCCGGCAAGGATGGCCGCGCGGATCGCCCTGGGGTCCTCGCTGCGGGGGTTGTCGTCCGTGACGATGACCGCGTCGGCGAGCGCGGCGGCGATCTGCCCCATGACCGGCCGCTTGGCCTTGTCGCGGTCGCCGCCGCAGCCGAACACGCAGATGAGCTTGCCTGGCGCGAACGGACGCAGCGCCTTCAGCGCCGCCGCCAGGGCGTCCGGCTTGTGCGCATAGTCGATGACGACGAGGCCGCCGCGCACCTGGCCCATCACCTCGAGCCGCCCTTTGACGCCTTCGAGGCCCCCGAGCGCGGGCAGCACGCGGGCCGCCGCCTCGCCCGTCGCCATGGCGAGGCCTGCCGCCAGTAGCGCGTTGCCGGCCTGGTACGCACCGAGCAATGGCAGCCGCACTTCGACCGCACCGCCGACGTGCCGCACCCGCAGCCGCTGCGCGAAGCGCTCGGACTCCAGCGCCTCCAGCGTGAGCGTCTCTCCGGCCCCGCCGACGGTCGCTACGCGGCGGCCGGCCTTGCGCGCGATGGCGATTACCTTGCCGGCGTGCTCGGAGTCGGCATTGACCACCGCGACGCCCATCGGCGGAAGCACCTCCGAGAAAAGGCGCAGCTTGGCGGCGAGATAGGCTTCCGCGCTGGGGTGGTAGTCGAGGTGGTCGTGGCCGAGGTTGGTGAAGGCCGCGGCTTTCAACCGGAGGCCGTCCAGGCGGTGCTGGTCCAGGCCGTGCGAGGAGGCTTCCAGCGCCAGATGCGTGATGCCGCCTGCCTCCAGCCCGGCCAGGGTGCGGTGCAGCGTCACCGGGTCCGGGCTCGTCAGGCTGCCGTAGCGGCGCTCGCCGGGTGCGATGAGCCCGATCGTGCCGAGCGAGGCGGCCTTGTGCCCCAGCGCCGCGAAGATCTGGCGCGCGAAGTCGGCCACCGAGGTCTTGCCGCTGGTGCCGGTCACGGCCACCACCGTCTCGGGTTGGGAGCCATAGAAGCGCGCCGCCATCAGCGCCAGGGCGCGCCGCGGCTCAGCCGATACGAGCAGCGGGACGCCAGCGGCCACCTCTGGTTGCGTACCTTCGGCGCAGAGCACCGCTGCCGCGCCTCGCGCCACCGCGTCGGCGATGAACCGGCTGCCGTCGGCCTCGGAGCCGCGCAGGGCGGCAAACAGCCACCCCGGCCGCACCTCGCGGCTGTCCGCCGTGAGGCCGGCGATCGCCACCTGGCCGCAGCCGGAGGGAGCTTTCGTCTCCGGGCCGACAAGCTTGGAGAGGTTCATTGCGCCTCGGTCGGCTCCTTGCAGGGGATGCGCATGCCAGTCCGCGTGCCCGGTTCTTATTGCGCCTCCGGCGGGGCGTCAAACGGCCTCGGCCCCGGCGTCTGCCGGCGCGTCTCGACGAGGCGCGGCAGCACGCCGAGGAGCGGCGCGATGCGCTCCACGATGCGCCCCGTCACCGGGGCGGCATTGACGCCGGCCGTGATGCGCCCGCCGGTCTCGCCGGTGCCCTGCGGCTCGAACAGCAGCACGAGCGTGACATAGCGCGGCGCCTCCATGGGGAAGGCGCCGAGGAAGGAGGAGATCACCGACTTCTTCCGGTAGCCGCCGCGGCCCGGCATTTCCGCCGTGCCGGTCTTGCCGCCGACGCCATAGCCTTCCGCCTCCGCGCGCCGGCCGGTGCCCGCCGCGTGCGTCACGCCGAGCCGCATCAGCTCGCGCAGGCTCGCGCTGACCGCTGGGGCCACCACGCGCTCGCCCTGCGCCTTGGCCTGCGCCGGCGCCTCCGGGCGCAGCAGGAACGTGGGTGCCAGCTTCTCGCCGCCGTTGACCACCGCGGCGGCGGCGACCGCGAATTGCAGCGGCGCAACGGCGAGGCCGTGACCATAGGCGATGGTGATCGTCTCCGTGCGCGCCCACGCCGTCGGCAGCTGCGGCGGCGCCACTGGGCCAGCCTCCGTGCGCAGGGCATCGAGCAGGCCGAGCTTGGCCAGAAACTCGCGCTGACGCTCGCTGCCGACCCGGAGCGCCAGCATGCCTGCGCCGACGTTGGAGGAATAGAGGAAGACCTCGCGTACGGTTAGCGGGCGCCCCTGCGGGTAGGGATCCTTGATGATATGGGGGCCGGCGCGCAGGGGGTGCCGCACGTCCAGGATCGTGTCCAGATCGGCGATCCCGCAGTCCAGGGCCAGGGCAATGGTGATGATCTTGTAAACGGAGCCCAGCTCGAAAGTGCCCGCCATCAGCCGGTCCAGGCGCGCCGGATCGAGCAGCTCCACCGGCCGGCTGGGGTCTATCGCGGGCAGGGAGACCGCCGCCACGATCTCTCCGGTCCGGGCATCGAGCACCAGCGCAGCCGCCGCGGAGGCTTTGAACTCCTGGAGCGCGCGCCGCAACTCCTCGGCGATGGCGTGCTGCGCGCCGATATCGAGCGAGAGCCGCACGGGCCGCGCGGCGCTGCGCTCCGCGCCTCGCGCCGGCTCGACCAGGCCGGTCTCGTCGAGCATGCGTTCGATGCCGGCCAGCCCGCGGTTGTCGATGCTCACGGCACCCAGCACGTGGCCGGCGAGGCTGCCGAGCGGGTAATAGCGCCGCAGTTCGGGGCGGAAGCCCAGGCCGGGCAGGGCGAGACCGTGTATGGCCTGCGCTTCGTCCGCGCCGAGGCCGCGTGCCAGCCACACGAAGCGCCGGCTGCGGTCGGCGAGCGCCTTGCGCAGTTCGGCGGCGTCCAGGCTGGGGAGGAGGGAAGTGAGCTTCCCGACCGCCTGGTCGACGTCCTGCACCATCTGCGGGTCGGCATAGAGGGAACTGACGGCGCGGTCCGTCGCCAGCAGGCGTCCATTGCGGTCGACGATGTCCGGCCGCGCCCACGCATTGAGCGGCGCATCCGCGAAGCCGATGCGCAGTCGCGGTCCTCCGCCCATCAGGCCCAAGCGCAGGAGCTGTCCCACGACGGCGGAGAAGGCGAGGAGCAGGACACCCAGCGCCAGCAGGGCACGCAGACGCAGGCGCGGCGCTGTCTCCCCTGCGGGGAGGCGACTGCTGGACGCGGCGCCCCGCGCCGCTCTTACTGTCGCCCGACGCGACTCACGCCTGCCGCCATTGCTGTCGAAGAGGCCCATGCGCGCCTACCGCTCGACGGAATCCGATGCGGCGCCTTCGGCGGGATCGGGCGGGCGGGCGCCAAGGCGCAGATACTGGCGCGGGCCGATCGGCGCCAGCCCGAGCGCGCGCGCCATCGGCTCGATGCGCTCCGGCCGTGCCAGATGCGCGCGCTCGCCCTTGAGGCGCGCGATCTCGCCTTGCACCTCCTGCACCGTCCGCTCCAGGGCACGCACGCGCGCCTCCATGCGGCGGGTGTCGTACTTGAGGGCGTAGAGGGCGAACGCGCTGGCGAGCGCCACGAGCAGCAGGAAGAGGTTGACCGTGCGCATGGCGGGGTCAGACCCCTCGCCTCCAAGCTCGCGTCTTTCTGCACCACCGCTGGTGCGAGGGGTCTGACCCCGTCCACTGACCCCTACAGCCGCGGAACCGCGGGCGCGGCATCCTCCGGCCAAGCCGGCGCGTCGATGCGTACCGCCCAGCGCAGCCGCGCCGAGCGCGCGCGCGGGTTGGCGGCGACCTCCACCTCGGTCGGGCTTACCGGCTTGTGATTAACGAATCGGAAACTGAGCGCACGTGCCGGCGGCGCGCCCGGTGGGAGATGGCGCGAGCCTTGCGCCTGTCTGCCGGCCCGCGCCTGCAGGAAGCGCTTGACGATGGCGTCCTCCAGGGAATGAAACGTCACCACCGCGAGCCGCCCGCCGGGCCCCAGCAGCCGCTCGGCCGCGGCGAGCCCCTGGGCCAGCTCGCCCAGCTCGTCGTTCACGTAGATGCGCAGCGCCTGGAAGGTGCGGGTGGCCGGGTGCTTGCCGCCCGGCTTGGCGCGGCCCAGCACGCGCTCCACCACGCTCACCAGATCCGAGGTGCGGGCGAGCGGCTGTTCGCGCCGCCGCGCCACGATGGCGCGGGCGATGGCGCGCGAGCGGCGCTCCTCGCCCAGGTGGAACAGGATATCGGCGATATCGGCCTCCGCCGCGGTGTTGAGCACGTCGGCGGCCGTAGGCCCCTCGCCCGACATGCGCATGTCGAGTGGCCCGTCGGCCTGGAACGAGAAGCCGCGGGCGGGATCGTCGAGCTGCATCGACGATACGCCGATGTCGAGCGCGACTCCGTCGACAGGTGCGAAGCCGGCCCCTTCCGCCAGACGGTCCAAGTCTCCAAATCGCCCCGCAACGAGCGTGAGCCGTCCGCCGCTCGCCTCAGCGAGCGCGTGGCCGGCTGCGATTGCGGACGGGTCGCGGTCGATGGCGAGCACGCGCACGCCCGGCGCTGCATCGAGCAAGGCGGCGCTGTAGCCGCCCCCGCCGAAGGTGGCGTCAATGCAGCGCTCGCCCGCCCGCGGCGCCAGTGCCTGCAGCACCTGGGGAAGCAGCACGGGAACGTGGCGCTGCGTCCCTCTGCGGTCCCCCTCGGCCGGCGGGGTGCCGCCGCGCGCCGTCATTCCCGTGCGCCTCCCTCGCCACGCGGCCCTGGCCCATGTCCCGAATCGCGTCCGGGCTCTGGTCCCCGCTCGGGCCCCGATGGGCGGCGCCCCGCGCCGAACAGGTTGCGGTGGTGTCGGACTTTCTCGCGCGCGGCGGCGCGGCGCGGCTCGAAGCGCGCGGGCTCCCACATCTGGAACTTCTGTCCGAGGCCCACAAAAGCGACGTGAGTCGAAAGGCCGGCGTGCGCGCGAAGCGCTTCAGGAAGCACGATGCGTCCGTCCTGGTCGATGGCGAGGGTGTGCACGTCCCCGTAGAGCGCGACAGACAGTTCGTCCCGCTCGTCCGAATAATCCGGCAGGCCAGCGAGAAGCCGGTCGATGTTGTCCGCGAGCCTTTGGCCGCCAGCATCGAGCGCAGGAGCGTCGAGCGAGGGGTAGCAGTAGATGCCGCCTCCGGCATAGCCGTCGCGTTCGAGAATGGCGCGAAAGGACGCCGGTACCGACACCCGCCCCTTGGCGTCGATCTTGTTGATGTATGTGGAGACAAAGCGGTCCATCCCCGTTGCTCGAGCCTCGCCCCGACGCCGACCAACCTACGCTTTGCTTCCTCGCCCCCAACGCGCCGCGCCGTCCGCTGCCCCCACGAGCGGTCTCGACGGCCGGCTGGATTACGCTGGGCATGAACGGGATGACATGGGTTCATATGGGAGTCAATGGGCAGCGGCCAGCGAGAGGGCGGGCAGCTGTGGAGACCCGCAATGGGTGCGCGGCTGCGGCCCCACGGCCACGCTCCAAGGCCGATTGATTCGCTGTCTGACGCTCGCGCCGCACGCGCAGGCCCCTTGTGACGCATGCATCCGGGGCGTCGGCGGAATGCGACGTTGCGCGGGCTCTTCAGGCGTGCAGATGTGGGACAAGCAACAGCCTCGGGGGCGAAGGCTGCCCGGCTGCACGTGTCAGGGAGGGTTGGTCGTGTTGAGGGTCGTTTTCGCAGCGGCGGTCGCGCTTGCTGCGTTTTGCACGGGCGCGCAGGCGCAGGACATCAAGATCGCCCACGTCTACGACAAGACCGGGGCGCTGGAGGCCTACGCCAAGCAGTCCCACATCGGCCTGATGATGGGGCTCGAATACGCCACCGGCGGCAAGATGGAGGTGCTGGGCCGCAAGATCGTGGTGATCGAGAAGGATACGCAATCCAAGCCCGACGTGGGCCGCACCGTGCTCGCCGAGGCCTACGGCGACGACGATGCGACGCTGGCCGTGGGCCCCGTGAACTCCGGCGTGGCACTGGCCATGCTCCCAGTGGCGCAGGAGCACAGGAAGATCCTGCTGGTCGAGCCGGCGGTGGCCGATTCCATCACCGGCTCCAACTGGAACCGCTACATCTTCCGCACCGGGCGCAATTCCTCCCAGGACGCCGTATCCAACGCCGTGGCGCTCGGCAAGCCCGGCGTGGTGATCGCCACCCTGGCGCAGGACTATGCCTTCGGCCGCGACGGCGTGGCGGCGTTTAAGGCCGCGCTGGCCCCGACCGGCGCCAAGCTGGCGTTCGAGGAGTATGCCAAGACCGACACCACCGACTTCACGGCCAACGCCCAGCGCATCTTCGACGCGCTGAAGAACGAGCAGGGCCGCAAGTTCATCTTCGTGATCTGGGCCGGCGCCAGCAACCCGCTCGGCAAGCTCAAGGCGCTGCAGCCGGAGCGGTTCGGCATCGAGATCGCCACCGGCGGCAATATCCTGTCCGCGCTCAAAGCGTACAAGGAGCTGCTTGGCATGGAGGGCGCCACCTACTACTACTACGAGATCCCCAAGAACCCGGTGAACGACTGGCTGGTGGCCGAGCACCAGAAGCGCCTGGGCAGCCCGCCCGACTTCTTCACCGCCGGCGGCATGGCGGCGGGCATCGCGGTCGTGGCGGGCCTGAAGAAGGCGGGTTCCACCGACACCGAGAAGCTGATCGCGGCCATGGAGGGTCTGTGCTTCGAGACGCCCAAGGGCAAAATGTGCTTCCGGGCCCAGGACCACCAGGCGCTGCAGTCCATGTATCACTTCAAGATCAAGGTCGATCCCAAGGTCGAATGGGGCATCCCCGAACTGGTGCGCGAGCTCGGCATCGACGACATGCAGATTCCGATCCTGAACAAGAAGTGAGAGTTCACCCGTCATCCCGGAAGCCGAGCCGCAGGCGAGGCTATCCGGGACCTCGTGAAGCGAGTCGAGCCCTGCCTCACGAGGTCGCGGATCGGAGCGTTGCTCGCCTGCGGCTCGCATCGCTCCGTCCGGGATGACGGGTCGCCGCCTGCGATGCTCCACCCCACACTCGAAACGCGCGGTCTCACCATCCGTTTCGGCGGCCACGTCGCCGTCGATGCGGTGAGCTGCGCGTTCGAGCGCGGCACGCTGACCGCCATCGTCGGGCCCAACGGGGCCGGCAAGACCACCTACTTCAACTTGATCTCCGGGCAGCTCAGGGCCACGGCGGGCACCGTCTGGCTCGACGGGCAGGACATCACACGGGCAGGCGTGGCCTCGCGCACCCGGCGCGGCATCGGCCGGGCGTTCCAGCTCACCAACCTGTTCCCCAACCTCACGGTGCGGGAGAACGTGCGGCTGGTGGTCCAGGCCAGGGCACGGCGCGGGTTCGATGTCCTGTCCATGGCGGCAACGCACGCAGAGCTGGCCGCCCGCGCCGACGAGGTGCTGGCACAGGTGCGCCTCGCGCACATGGCCGACCGCACGGTGGCGGCGCTGCCGCACGGCGACCAGCGCAAGCTGGAGGTGGCCATGCTGATCGCGCTGGAGTCGCCTGTGCTGATGCTCGACGAGCCCACTGCCGGCATGAGCGTGGACGAGGTGCCGGTGGTGCTCGACCTCGTCACCGCGCTCAAGGCCGACCGCTCCCGGACGATCCTGCTCGTGGAGCACAAGATGGACGTGATCCGCTCGCTGGCCGACCGCATCGTGGTACTGCACAACGGCCGCCTGGTGGCCGACGGGGCCCCGCACGAGGTGATGGCGTCGCCGATCGTGCAGGAGGCCTATCTGGGCGTGGAGGCGGCGCGTGCCTGAGCCTCTGCTCACGCTCGACGGCGTGCACACCCACATCGCCCAGTACCATATCCTGCAGGGGGTGAGCTTCGCCGTGCCGGACGGTGGCATCACCGTGCTGCTCGGGCGCAACGGCGCCGGCAAGACCACCTGCCTGCGCACCATCATGGGTCTTTGGCGGGCGTCGCAAGGCCGCATCGTCTTCGCCGGCGAGAGCATCGCCGCGCTCGACACGCCGTCCATCGCCCGCCGCGGCATCGCCTTCGTGCCGGAGAACATGGGGCTGTTCACGGACCTCACCGTGCACGAGAACCTGGTGCTGGCAGCGCGCTCGGGTCCGCTCGACAAGATGCGCCTCGACTGGCTGCTCGGCCTGTTCCCGCCGCTGAAAACGTTCTGGGCGCTGCCGGCGGGCAACCTCTCCGGCGGTCAGAAGCAGATGCTGGCGGTGGCGCGCGCGCTTGTCGAGCCGCGCCGGCTGATCCTGATTGACGAGCCCACCAAGGGCCTGGCGCCGGCCATCGTGAAGGCCATGACCGCGGCGATCGCGGAGCTGAAGCGGACCAACACCACGATCCTGCTGGTGGAGCAGAACTTCGCCATGGCGCGCGAGGTCGGAGACAGCGTGGCGGTGATGGACGACGGCCGCATCGTCCATACCGGAACCATGGCGGCGCTGGCCGCCGACACGGGCCTGCAGCAGCGCCTGATGGGCCTCAGCCTGGAGGCGCACCAATGACCGACGCCGCCATCGCGCCTCGCATCGAGCGGCCGGGCCTCGCGGAGCGGCTGGAGGGTGCGCTGCCGGTGCTCCTGGTGCCGGCCATTGCGCTGGCCGGCCTTGGCCTGATCGGCGCGCCGACCACCTGGCTCACGCTCACCGCCGCCGGGCTGGCGATGGGCATGATGATCTTCCTCATGGCGTCCGGCCTGACGGTGGTGTTCGGCCTGATGGACGTGATCAACTTCGGTCATGGCGCCTTCATCGCGGTCGGCGCGTTCGTCGGCGTCACGGTGCTCGCCCAGCTCGCGGGCCTGACGGGCGCCCCGTCCCTGGCCCTGAACCTTGTGGCGCTGGTCGCGGCGCTTCTCGTCGCCATGGCGGCCACCGGCGCGCTCGGCTGGGCCTTCGAGCGTGCCATCGTGCGGCCGGTGTACGGCTTCCACCTGAAGCAGATCCTGGTCACCATGGGCGGCCTCATCATCGCGCAGCAGCTCATTCTGGCGATCTGGGGGCCCGATGCGATCACGCTGTCGCGCCCGCAGGCCCTGAAGGGCTCGGTGGTGATCGGCGGCGCGCTGGTCGAGACCTACCGCATCCTCGCGGCGGGTCTGGGCCTCGCCGCGTTCCTCGCCATACGCCTCACCCTCAAGCGCAGCCGCATCGGCCTTCTCGTCCGCGCCGGCGTGGAGAACGCGGAGATGGTGGAGGCGCTGGGCTACCGCATCCGCCGCCTGTTCGTGGCCGTGTTCATGGCGGGTTGCGCGCTGGCGGGCGCGGGCGGGGTGATGTGGGCGCTCTACCAGGAGACCGTCACCGCCCAGATGGGCTCCGAGATCATGATCCTGGTGTTCATCGTGGTCATCGTCGGCGGGCTCGGCTCCATCGAGGGCTGCTTCATCGGCGCGCTGCTGGTGGGGCTCGTGGCCAACTACACCGCATTCCTGGCGCCGAAGGTGGCGCTCATCTCCAATATCGGGCTGATGGTTCTGGTCCTCATGTGGCGCCCGCAGGGGCTCTACGCGCTGGTCAAGGCGAAGTGAGAAGTGAGGACTGGGGGGCGCCCGTGCTGGTGAGGCTCATATCCGGTGACCGCCCGCGCAGCATGGTGCTGAGCCTGGTGCTGGTCGCCATCGCTTTGGGCCTCGTCTTCGCGCCGTTCCTGTTCCCGGGCACACGCTCGCTCGACACGGCCGCCCGCATCGCCATTTTCATCGCCCTGGTGGCGAGCTACGACCTTCTCCTCGGCTACACCGGCATCGTCTCGTTCGCGCACACCATGTTCTTCGGCATGGGCGCCTACGGCGTGGCCATCGCGCTCAAGACTCTGGGGCCGGGCTTCGGCGCCCTCCTCCTGGGCGCGGGCCTCGGCACGCTGGCGGCGGCGCTGCTCGCGCTGCTGATCGGTCTGTTCTCCCTGCGCGTGCGCGCCATCTTCTTCGCCATGGTGACGCTGGCCGTGGCCAGCGCCTTCGAGCTGCTCGTCTCCCAGCTCTCGTTCCTCACCGGCGGCGAGGACGGCCTCAACTACACCATCCCGTTCGCGCTGACGCCGGGCTTCCGCCTCATGGAGGAACGCGTGCTGGGCGTCACCCTCAACGGGCGGCTCGTCGCCTACTACCTGATCCTCCTCGCCTCCGCCGCGCTCTTTCTCCTGATGCTGCGGGTGGTGAACTCGCCGTTCGGCCGCGTGCTGCAGGCGGTGCGGGAGAACGCGTTCCGCGCCGAGGCCATCGGCTATCGCGTGGTCTACTACCGCACGGCCGCCACCGTCCTCTCGGCCGCCATGGCCGCGCTGGCGGGCGCGCTCCTGGCGGTGTGGCTGCGCTATACCGGCCCTGCCACCACGCTGTCGCTGGAGATCATGGTCGACATCCTGCTGATGATCGTGATCGGCGGCATGGGCAGCATGTACGGCGCCGCGGTGGGCACCACCGTGTTCATCCTGGCCCAGAGCTACCTGCAGTCGCTGATGAAGCTCGCCTCCGAGGCCACCGCCGCCGTGCCGCTGCTGCCGAACCTGCTGCACCCCGACCGCTGGCTTCTGTGGCTCGGCCTCCTGTTCATCCTCAGCGTCTACTTCTTCCCCACCGGCATCGTCGGCCGCCTGCGCCGGTAGGGGTCAGGCAGGTGTCAGGCGCTCCGGGTCTGACCCTATCCGATCCGCCCGCCCAACTCGTCCTCGATGTGGATGCGCACGATCTCTTCGAAGCTTGCATCGGGCCTGAAGCCGAGGCCGAGGGCGCGGCGGGCATCGAACCTGCGGGGCCAGCCGGCCACGATCTTCTCCACGAACGGGTCGGGCTCGCGGCGGATGCGGGCGACGACCTTGTCGCCCGCCACCTTGCTGAGCGCGGCGATCTGCTCGGCCACCGTCACGGCGCGGCCGGGCATGGTGAGGGCGCGGCGCGGGCCTACTGCGGCGGTGTCGAGCGTGGCGGCGTGCCGCATGAACTCCACCGCGGCGCGCGGCGAAGCGTGCCAGTGCATCACGCCGTCTGCCACCGGCAGCACCGCCTCCTTGCCCGCCAGCGGCTCGCGGATGATGTTGGAGAAGAACCCCGACGCCGCCTTGTTGGGCGCGCCGGGGCGCACGCAGACGGTGGGCAGCCGCAGGCTGAGCCCGTCGAGGAAGCCCTTGCGGGTGTAGTCGGACACCAGCAGCTCGCAGATCGCCTTCTGCGTGCCGTAGGAGGTGAGCGGCGTGGAGAAGAACTCGTCGCCGATGGCGTCGGGGAACGGCGCGCCGAACACGGCGATGGAGCTGGCGAAGACGAGGCGCGGTGAGTGCCCCGCCGCACGCACCGCTTCCAGCAGCGCGCGCGTGCCGTCCAGGTTGATGCGATAGCCCTTGTCGAAATCCTGCTCCGCCTCGCCCGAGACGATGGCCGCCAGGTGGAAGACGATGTCGGGCCGGTCCGCGGCCAGCCTGGTCGTCTCGCCTGGCGCCGGGAGGTCGCCTGTCAGGATCTTTACCGGTACTTTCGCGCCGGCCGGCACCGCCGCCTCCACCGCATCGTAGAGCGTCAGGCCGGAGATGGCCTTGCCGCCCAGCGCGCCGTCGCGCGCCAGCCGCTCGGCCAGCTTGCGCCCGATCATGCCGGCCCCGCCGACGATGAGGATGTTCATGGGCGTTTCTCCCCGAAGTCGTGCTTGGTGTCATGCCGGGACTTGTCCCCGGCATCCAACCCTCAACAATGCTGGAGTATGTGGCTCGATGGATCCCGGCAACAAGCGCCGGGATGACAAATCATCCCAAGCTCACGCCGCACGCTTTCACCCATTTCAGCCCCGCGAGCGTGCCGTTGCGCGGGCGATACTCGCAGCCGACCCAGCCGGCGAAGCCGGTGGCGTCGATGCGCCGGAACAGGAAGGGGTAGTTCATCTCGCCGTCGTCGGGCTCGCCGCGGTCGGGCGGGCTGGCGATCTGGTAGTGGCCGGCCAGCGGCGCGAACTCGGCGATGGCGGTGGCCACGTCGCCCTCCTCGATCTGGCGGTGGTAGAGGTCGAACTGCAGGCGCAGGTTCGGCTCGCCCACCTCGTGGATGACCGCGCGGGCCTCGTGCGTCCGGTTGAGGAAGTAGCCGGGGATGCCGCGCCGGTTGATGGGCTCGATCAGCACCTCGACGCCGGCCGCCGCCGCGCTGCGCGCCGCCCGCCTGAGGTTGGCAACGTAGGTGCCCCGCTGCGCGCCGTGATGCACGAGCCCCGCCAGCACGTGGACGCGCCGCGCTCCGGTGGCATCGGCATAGCGAAGCGCCGTCTCGAATGCCGCCCAGAAGTCATTGTCCCGCCCCGGCAGCGCGGCGAGCCCGCGCTCGCCCGCTGCGGCGTTGCCCGCCGGCATGTTGAACAGCGCCAGCGTGAGCCCGTTGCCCTTGAGCCGCGCCGCCACCTCTTCAGCCGTGGCCTCGTAGAGGTTGGTGGACTCCACCGCCCTGAACCCCGCCCGCGCCGCCGCCTCGAACCGGTCGAGCAACGGCAGCTCGGTGAAGAGGAAGTTCAGGTTGGCGGCGAAGCGGGGCATCACATCTCCTCAATGGCTGGCCTGCAACCTCGACAGCAGATAGTCGCGTCGCTCCGCGAAGTCCTTGGGCTTGGTATAGAAGCAGGTTGCACAATGCGGGATTGTAACGAGCGTCGCGGCTTCATCGAGCGAAAGCAATGCCAGTGGGCGGTTGAACAGGACCTGAGAGGCGGCTGAGAATCCGTATATCCCACGCCCCATATAGCTTCGCGAAATGATAAGCGTGATCTGCGCGCGCTCTGAAAGGTGGAGCCACACACATGCCCACCACAACACAAGCCGCGTATGCCATACAAGCGTGCTCATGGGTCTCTTGCTATTCGGAGGGTCCGCAGGGTCACGGACCAGGGCCCAATGTGCGGCCGATGCGACGCGTTGATGGGAATCTGCGCGCACAAGCCGAACGACGGCTTCTGGCGGATTGCGCTCCTCTTCCGTCGCTGCGGCGATCATTTGGTCGATCTTCGGTTTCTGCGGTTGGAAGTAGAGCACGTCGTAGGCGACAAACCCTATGACTAGCGACAGGACCAGAGCCGGCAGCCCACCGGCAATCACCTTCACAAGGAAGCGCAGGGCGGCCAGCGCTCGCCAGAGAGTCCGCATAAACCATGCCCACGTGCTGGCGCAGCTAGGCGCGGACCCGAGCCCCCCATAGCCGGCCCCGCCAGCCTCGGCCGACGCACAGCACGACGAGGACGATCCAGGCCAGGCCGAGGACCGCCATCAGAACGTGATCGCCGTACGAGCAAACGCTATAGCGGTCGTAATGGAGGCAGGCTCTACGCAGGAACCCGGCTATGATGAGGCCCTGCATGACAACGCCGAGCACCATATAGGAGGCAAGAACGTAGGCAACGATCACGACGATGCGCCGCGTGCGTGATGGCATGCCCGGCGCCGAAAGCTCGACCCGCTCACGGCTGTAGTGGGACGGTAGCGCCTTGGTGGGGTCGCGGACTTGCACGGTGGACCGGGTGAGCAGGTCGTGAACTGCCTGATGGCGCCGTGCGGCGGCCATCGAGACGAACGAATACCAGCTCAGAACGGTCTTGATGACGACCCGCGCGACGGCCTTCAGGAAGCTGACGTTCCCGCGAGTTCGATCGTCGACCACGCGCAGGTTGCTCAGATAGTGGCCGATCGTCCCTCCGGCGATCGAAACCATCAGCGGTTCGTACAGGAAGAAGCCCGCCATGAAGCCGAAGCCGACGATGCGCGCGAGATCGCTATTATTCAGTGTGATCGCGATCTGCAGGGCGGCAACCATGGCCGCCAGGAACAGCGTGAAATCGATCGCGACTGCGCGCAGGCGCCGCGTGAATCTGCCGTACAGGACGCCCGCATGCGCTTGAGCCCCTTCTGCGTCGACAGCCATGAAGCCCTCCCCCGAGCATAAGCCCTCAGCTCGCCCGCCTTCTTACAACGTAAATCCGCCGTCGGCGATGATGGCCTGGCCGGTGGTGAAGGCGGATTCGTCCGAGGCCAGATACACCGCCACGGCGGCCATCTCCTGGGGGGTGCCGAGGCGGCCCAGGGGCTGGCGGGCGATGAACATGGCGCGCGCCTTGTCGGCGCCGCCGACCTGCTTGCCGAGGGCCTCGATGCGGCTGTCGAGCGAGGGCGACTGGATGGTGCCGGGGCAGATGCAGTTGCAGCGGATGCCCCTGGCGATGAAGTCCATGGCCACCGCCTTGGTGAGGCCGATCACGGCCGCCTTGGTGGCCGCGTAGACGTAGCGATTGGGCGCCGCGCGCAGCGAGCTGGCCGTCGAGGCGATGTTGACGATGGAGCCGCCGCCCTTGGCCAGCATGGCCGGCAGGAACGCCTTGATGGTGCGGTGCATGGACTTGACGTTGAGGTCGAAGGCGAAGTCCCAGTCCGCCTCGGAGCAGTCGAGCACCGTGCCGTGGTGTACGAAGCCCGCGGCATTGTAGAGGATGTCGACCGCGCCCAGCCGCTGCGCCTCAGCCTCGACGGCCCTGGTGTCGCGCGCGTCGAGCCGAACGCATTCTGCCACGCCGGCGGTTTTGAGGTCGGCGAAGGCCGCCTCGCTCACATCGCTCGCCACCACCCGCGCCCCTTCGCGCGCGAAGGCGATGGCGGCGGCGCGGCCGATGCCGGCGCCGGACGCCGTGCAGAAGGCGAGCTTGCCCTTGAGGCGGTCGGCCATGTGCTCCTCCCAGTTTCAGATTCAAGGCTTCAGGGGCGAGGGCACTGAAACCCGCTCCCTAATCCCTACCGTTGCGGGGCGCGGGTTCGCAAGGCTACGTTGCGGGGGTCAGACCCCTCGCCTCCAACGTAACCGGGGTCAGACCCCTCGCGCAGACGTGGTGCATAGAATCGCACCGTGGAGGGCGAGGGGTCTGACCCCGCCAATGGGCCACCCCATGAAAATGCGCGCCGCTGTCATCCGCGAGATGATGAAGCCCCGCCCCTACAGGGACTCCAAGCCCTTTGCCATCGAGGAGGTCGAGCTGGAGCCGCCGGGCGAGGGCGAGGTGCTGGTGCGCATCAGGGCCGCGGGCCTGTGCCACTCCGACCTCTCCACCGTCAACGGCGACCGGCCGCGGCCGATGCCCATGGTGCTCGGTCACGAGGCGGCCGGCGAGGTGGTCGAGCGGGGTGCCGGCGTGAAAGACCTGGCGCCGGGCGATCATGTCATCCTGGTGTTCGTGCCGAGCTGCGGCAGCTGCCTGCCCTGCATGGAGGGCAGGCCCGGCCTGTGCGAACCGGCCGTGCCAGCCAACGCCTCCGGCACGCTGCTGTCGGGCGCCCGGCGCATCAAGCTCGGCGGCCGGCCGGTCAACCACCACATCGGCGTGTCCGCCTTCGCCGAGTACGCGGTGGTCTCGCGGCATTCGCTGGTCAGGATCGACCGCGATCTCCCGTTCGAGGAGGCGGCGCTGTTCGGCTGCGCCGTCGTTACCGGCGCCGGCGCCGTCCTCAACACGGCCAGGCTGCCGACCGGATCGTCCGTCGCCGTGGTCGGCCTGGGCGGCATCGGCCTGATGTCGATGCTGGCGGCGCGCGCGGCCGGGGCACGCCAGGTCATCGCGCTCGACACGCTGGACGACAAGCTGAAGCTCGCCAGGCAGATGGGGGCGACGCACACGGTCAACGCGACAAGTCCGGACGCCATGGGGCAGGTGAAGGCATTGTCGGGCGGCGGCGTGGAGTTCGCCTTCGAGATGGCGGGCGCGGTGAAGGCGCTGGAGCTGGCCTACGGGATCACCAGGCGCGGCGGCACCACGGTGACGGCCAGCCTGCCGCACCCGGACGCCCGCTTCGCACTGCCAGCCACCAACCTGGTGGCGGAGGAACGCACGCTGAAGGGCAGCTACATCGGCAGCTGCGTGCCCGCCCGCGACATCCCCCGCTACATCGCCCTCTATCGCCAGGGCATGCTGCCCGTGGATCGCCTGTTGAGCGAGCGCATCGGCCTCGCCGATATCAACGCCGGTTTCGACCGCCTCGCCGACGGCGCCACGGTGCGCCAGGTGCTGCTGCCGTAGGTGGGGGGAGCCGGGGTCAGACCCCTCGCGCGCGCTTGCAGTCTGAATTCAGAGCCTGGGGGCGAGGGGTCTGACCCCAACGGATCTGGTCCCGGGGCGCGACAAAAAGTGCGCGGACAGGTCCACCGTTGCCTCCCGGCCGATGCTGCGGCGATGGCGGGCGAGCCACTTGCCGGTCTCGTCGCGGCCGGCGCGAAAGAGGTAGGTCAGCAGCTCCATGTCGGGCTTGCTCTTGCTCTCGGGCGGCAGCGCGCCCGTGAAGCGGCCGGCCTCGATCAGGTGGAAGCGGTGGCTCGCGAGGCGTGCGTCGGCGGCACGCTGGAGCCGCATCCAGCGCCGGTGCCGGTGGCGCACCGCCTCGATCACCTCAACGTCGCGCAGCATGGGCTGCATGAAGGTGATCTGGTTCACGCGGGCGGCGATCTCGCGGGCGCTGGTGGGCGCGCCGTTGGGATCGAGAGCGCTGAGCCTGACGATCAGCGTGTCGGCCGCCGGGCTCTCGCGCCCGAGCGTGACGAGGTCGGGGTTGGCGGAGTAGCCGCCGTCCCAGTAGGCTTGGCCGTCGATGACGACGGCATGATGCAGCATGGGCAGACAGGCCGAGGCCAGCACCGCCTCCACGGAAATCTCAGCGCGGCGGAACAGGCGCGGGCGCCCTGTCGCGAGAGCCGTGGCGGCGATCAGCAGCTCGGGGCCGGCACTCTGGCGCAGGCCAGCAAAATCGATGTGCTCCTCCAGCAGCTTGCGCAGCGGGTCGAAGCCCAGCGGGTTGAACTCGTAAGGCGAGAACAGCTGCGCCACCTGCGCCAGCGCGTTGGAGCGGCTGATGCCCGCCAGCCACGGGTTGAGGCGCAGGAGGTCGGGCACACCCGCCTTGGCCACCGCCTCCCACACCGCGCGCAGCCTGGCGCGCGCGCCGGTACGGCCGTCCTCCAGCAGCCCCGCGGCGAGCGCAACGGCGTTGACGGCGCCGGCGCTGGTGGCGCTGATCCAGGCGATGTCGAGGGTGTCGTCCTCGAGGAGGCGGTCGAGCGCGCCCCAGGTGAAGGCGCCGTGCGCCCCGCCGCCCTCGAGCGCGAGGTTGAGCCGCTGCTGC